>CAURFY010000023.1:0-14786 GCA_963524115.1 uncultured Bacillus sp. | reverse complement strand
AAGAAATTCTTCTTGTCCTTTCTATCATCGGTGTAAGTGCTTTTTTCTTTTCTATTCCCATTTCATTGGCTATTTTGGGCTTATTACTAATTGTTACAATTAGCTACCGTCATATCATCTACGCCTTTCCTACTGGAGGAGGTGCATATATTGTTGCACGGGAGCATATTGGAACCAAAACTAGTTTGGTTGCCGGTTCAGCTCTCATGATTGATTATGTATTAACTGTCGCTGTTAGTGTATCTTCAGGAGTTGCAGCATTACTTTCTGCTTTTCCAATGTTGATTCAATGGAGGGTTGAAATCGCCATTACTATCATCTTTATCCTCATGATTATGAATTTACGAGGGATCAGAGAATCTGGTACTGTGTTTGCCTTCCCTACCTATATATTCCTTTGCTTCATTTTACTTCTCATTGTCGGGGGCGGATTTCATATCCTAACACAAGGCTGGGTCGGTTATTCACATGCTGATAATCAGACTGCACTGCAACATTCTTCTGCTGCAGGTTTTATTTATATTTTAGCTCGAGCCTTTTCTTCCGGTTGCTCGGCGATGACAGGAGTAGAGGCAATTAGTAACGGAGTCCCATCCTTTCGTCCAAATAGTTCAAAAAATGCAGCCATAACGTTAATTTGGATGTCTATATTGTTAGGAACAATGTTTGCAGGGATCACTTTACTCTCAGCGGGTTTTGGCATTACTCCAGCGGAAAACAAAACCGTGATGTCACAAATTGCATCAGGAGTATTTGGAAATGGTATGATCTATTATTTCTTTCAAATCATTACGATGTTGATTTTAGCATTAGCTGCCAATACGAGCTTCGCTGGATTTCCACAACTTGTTTCTATAATTGCAAGAGATGGATATTTGCCCCGCAGTTTAGCCGCAAGGGGCGATCGACTTGTCTTCTCTAACGGAATTATTTTATTGAGCTTCCTTGCAATAACACTTGTCATCCTATTTTCGGGTGAAACACACTCTTTAATACCATTGTATGCGGTTGGAGTATTTCTATCTTTCACTATCGGACAATATGGCTTAGTAAAAAAATTACTGCAGGAAAACCACAAATTATTTGAAGTAGGCACGATTGCAATTGGTGCCATCACGACCGGTTTAGTTACGATTATAACTGCTATTGCAAAGTTTACGTCTGGTGCCTGGCTTGTTATCATCACTATACCTTTACTGGTTTGTTTGTTTACAAGAATTCGAGAACACTATATAAAACTAGGAAAGCAGCTTAAGCTTGAAAAAAGGATGGATACTGCCACTCTTACGACTCATGTGATTATTCCAATTTCAGGCGTTAGTAAAACGGTTGATCAATCCATTGCTTATGCAAAATGTATTTCAAAAGACATAACTGCCCTTTCTGTTGTGTTTAATGCCGAGCAGGAAGAGAAAATAAGGGCTAAATGGGATAAATGGTACCCTGATGTCAAGCTAGAGATTGTGTATTCTCCTTATCGGTCAATCCTTCGGCCGATGATTGATTTTTTAAACAAGCCTGAAAATCATCCTAAAGGAACTTTTGTTACAATCCTAATGCCCCAGTTCATAACTAGAAAATGGTGGCATACCTTATTACATAATCAAACAGCCGTTTATTTGCGATTTTACCTTATTTGGAAAAAAGATATCGTTGTCTCAACTTTGCCTTTTCATTTAGTTGAGTAAATTTAATATGGAAAAGGGGAGCAATTTTCATTAAATTGCTCCCCTTCCCTTTTATTTTTTTACATTTAATAAGCGTAGACCGTTTAAGGTTACCAATAGGGTTGCGCCCATGTCGGCAAATATGGCAATCCACAGCGTAAGCCAGCCTGGGACAACTAATAACAGGGCCAAAATTTTCACAGCTAATGAGAAGGTTATATTCTGTTTAATGATCGCTAAGGCCTTTCGGCTGAGCTTTATTGTAAAAGGTAGCTTGTTTAAATCATCCCCCATGAGGGCAATGTCTGCTGTTTCTAGGGCAGTATCTGTTCCTGCCCCGCCCATCGCAACGCCTACTGATGCGGCAGCAAGTGCAGGTGCATCGTTAATGCCGTCACCCACCATCGCTACCTTCCCAAACTCTGCCTGAAGCTTTTTGATTATCGCTAGTTTATCCTGCGGGAGCAATTCAGCTTGGATATCTGTTACCCCAACTAATGTCCCCACCGCCTTTGCTGTTCCTTCATTATCACCTGTAAGCATGACCGTTTTCGGGATACCGAGAGAATGTAACTTCTGAATGATTTGGTGACTTGTATCTCTCACTTCATCAGCAACAGCAACGATGGCCAACAGTTGCGATTCATTTCCAAGAATCATTACCGTTTTCCCTTGATTCTGGAGAGTGCTAATCTCAGCCCTAATACTATCATTTATTCCATGTTCATACATATCCTCAAATAACTTAGGACTTCCCACATAATAACAAGTTCCCTTTATTATCCCCTTAATTCCTTTCCCCGTTAAAGAAGTAAACTCAGTAACTTGAATATCCTTATAAAAGACAGATTGCTGGTCTGCCTTTTTCAAAATTGCAGCGGCAAGAGGATGTTGAGAACCGTTTTCTAGTGCGGCAAGTAAGGACAATGAGGTATTCTCATCAAGGCTTGAATATGGTTTAAAATCAGTCACAATTGGAACGCCTTTTGTTAAGGTTCCCGTCTTATCAAATGCAACAACTTTTAGCGCACCCAGAATTTCTAAATAAATTCCACCCTTAATCAGTACTCCGTTCCGTGCTGCGTTTCCGATAGCTGTCACAATAGAAACAGGTGTTGAAATCACTAATGCGCACGGACACCCAACTACTAACGCTGATAACCCTTGGTAAATCCACTTTTCCCAATCGGCGCCAACCAGTAATGGAGGCAATATTGCCACACATAGTGCCACCAACATGATTGTAGGCGTGTAATATTTAGCAAACTTATCAACAAATGCTTGTGAGGGTGCTCGTTCTGCTTGAGCTTCCTCGACAAGATGAATAATCTTAGCAATCGTGGTGTCCTCTAGATGTTTTGTGACCTGGACTTCAAGAAGGCCTTCTTCATTTAAGGTTCCAGCAAACACTTCATCATCAATTGTTTTTGATACAGGGACGGATTCGCCAGTTATTGCGGCCTGGTTAACTGTCGAGAGTCCCACCATTACAGTCCCATCCATAGCTATTTTCTGTCCAGGTTTTATAATCATGATATCGCCTATGTTCATTTCAGCAACATTAATTAGGAATTCCTTCCCATTGCGACGAACCAGAGCTTCTTTCGGAGCAATATCCATTAATGAGCGAATCGAAGCCCGGGCTTTGTCCATAGAATATCGTTCTAGTGCTTCACTGATCGCAAACAGGATGACCACGATAGCGCCTTCGCCCCATTCCCCGATCATCACCGCTCCAATAATGGCAATTGTCATTAGGGTCCGCATATCAAACTCAAGGCGTATAAGGTTTTGAAACCCCGTCTTAAATAAAGGAAAGCCCCCCAGTATAATGGCTAATAAAAAAGCTAACATGGTTTGAGTGCTGTCTTCCCCAATTATTACTTGAGAAATGTAACCGATCGCAATCAAAACGATAGATATAAAAATTTTAGAATAAGCTTTAATAAACGGTTCTTTCCTTTGCTCCGGTAGAACCGCATTTTCCGGACTAATTTTTATATTTTCAAAAGCACCCGCCTGTTCCAGTTCTTCGATTGTGGTATTTCCATAAACCGTGAGCTTGGCAGCACCAAAGTTGACACTAGCATCTTCAACACCATCCAGGTGTTTTACGTTCTTTTCGAACTTTGCGGCACAGCTAGCTCAAGAAAAGCCTTGCACACGGTATACTGTTTTATTTTGTGGTTGAGCAGCTATTTCAGACATGTGCCTCCACCTCCTTTTGATGAGAAAAGGCGACTTGTATTAGCTGTTTAACATGTTCATCATCAATCGAATAAAAAACAAGCTTCCCCTCTTTTCGATATTTAGCTATTCCAAGCTTTCGGAGTTGACGGAGGTGATGCGAAGCAGTAGCAACAGATGAGCCCACTATATTTGCTACATCACATACACAAAGTTCCGGTTCGATTGACAAAGCATAAGTAATTTTAATTCTTGTATCATCAGAAAGTGCTTTAAATATCTGGGCTACGCCGTTAGTATTATGCCCTTGGAGCGACGCCCGCACCCGATTTACTTTCGTTTCATCTATACATGTTATTTCACATACATCGTTCTCTAACAAGTAGTCCACCCCATTTTATAATCGAATGACACCTTAGTTTATATTCTATCTTCCGGTTGTAAGGAACAACTGAATGTCCCCTTCTCAATTTGAATCGTAGCGTGTTCAATCCTGAACTGATCATGTAATTCCTTCGTCAATTTTTGAAGCATTACATCATTATCATCTATTACAGAACGTATTAAATGAACAGTTAACACGGCTTCAGTTGTGCTCATTCCCCAAACATGGAGATCGTGGACTTCTTCAACTGTCGGTATTTTAGATAAATAATCCTTAATCGCATTTACGTCTATGCCTGCCGGTACCGCATCCATTGATAAATTTAGTGACTCTTTTAATAATCCCCACGTTCCAAAGAAAATGACAACGGAAATCAAAAGACTGACTAATGGGTCTAACCATAACCATCCAGTCCATAAAATGACAACTCCAGCAATGACAACTCCAAGTGAAACTAAGGCATCAGCTGCCATGTGTAAAAAGGCTCCCCGAATATTTAAATCATGCTTACTCCCTGTCATAAACAATAGAGCTGTAAGGGTATTAATCAAAATACCAACAAGCGCTACAATAATTACCGTTTTTCCTGCAACGGGTTGTGCGTCAGAGAATCGATGAATCGCTTCCCAGGCAATTCCACCAATCGCTACAAGTAGGAAAACCGCATTGAATAATGCAGCCAAAATGGAGCTTCTTTTATATCCATATGTTCGCTTTTCCGATGGTGCCTTTTTCCCAAGCCAAACCGCAATCCAAGCAATAGCTAGACCAAGGACATCGCTGATATTATGTCCTGCATCAGCTAGCAAGGCCAATGAATCCCCCAATATGCCGAAAACTACTTCAATAATAATAAATATGGTGTTTAGAACAATACCAAAACCAAAGGCAAAACCATAATTAGCTGGACTATGACTATGTCCGTGATGATGATCGTGGGTATGATTATGTGACATTTTTTTCTCTCCCATTAAAAGTGACAGACAGTGAAGTTCCACTATTGACTACCACTTCCTATTTAACATTCAAATACCTATTTGATTATATAATATTTAAAAACCTGTTTTATTGTCAATATAACTTCACAATATTAAGAAAAAAAGAAGAAGAGTGTCCCAATCAATTGGGTCCACTCTTCTCTAACCATCATATATATTTCCGATGAATCCCCTTACCGTCATAAGAATACATCATTGTTCTTCCTTCAATCATTGTTTCCATATGAACCGATCTGCCCCATAGCTGGTGTATATACGGTAAAACCTTCTCTAAGTATTTCACATCCAATTCAATTCCTTCAAACCAGTGTTTTATATAAAGCTCACCATTTTTGGAATAGTCTCCATCATTTACAGTTAGATAGGGGAAACCTCCGTTCACCCGCATATTAACGAGCTGATCTCGCACACCTTCCCATTGTTTATCAACAATTTTGTAATCTTTTCCTTGCTTCTGGAACAAATACATATCTTCACGCATCACAAGGTCCTTTGTTAAATAATTGCGTAGAAAAGAAATATCTGACTCAATTTCTCTTACCTCGAACAACTTTTCTCGGCCGGATCCTGGTTTAACCCCTCGCCTAATCATTTCTTCATCTGGATTATCATAGCGTTCCTCAATATCCTCTAATATTTTTAAACCCAAATAGTATGGGTTTATCCCTGTTCGCGAAGGCTGAACCACACCCGCGTTAAGCTTTGCAAATTCAATTGCTTCCCCCGGTGTTAAATCCATTTCTCTAAGGATGCGTTGATGCCAATAGGAAGCCCAGCCTTCATTCATAATTTTTGTTTCTAGTTGTGGCCAGAAGTACAACATTTCTTCACGCATCATCGTTAGAATATCTCGTTGCCAATCCGTTAGCTCTCTGCTGTAACTTTCAATAAATAACAGCAAATCCTTTTCCGGACGCGGAGGAAATTTCTTTTTCTTATTTAGGGAATCCTTCCTTTTTTGACCTTTACTATCTAGGTTCCATAAATCGTCATATTGACTTACTCGCGGTTTATCTTCACTCTCTTCGTAATCTTCATCTTCTGACCAGGCAAGTTTTGGGCGCATGAGCGATGGATCAATATGCTCCTCAATGGCTAGAACCGCATCTAAAAACGTTTCCACTTCATCCTTACCATATAAAATCTCATATTTACGGACTCTATCTGCCGTTGCTGCCATACTTTCCACCATATCGCGTTTTGTGTTTTGAAACCGAATATTATTTTTAAAAAAATCACAATGAGCCAAAACATGGGCCACTATTAATTTATTTTGAATCAACGAGTTGGAATCAAGCAAAAATGCATAACAAGGATCTGAATTGATGACTAGCTCATAGATTTTTGATAAACCAAAATCATAATGAAGCTTCATCTTATTAAATTGTTTCCCAAAGCTCCAATGGGAAAACCGCGTTGGCATTCCATAGGCGCCAAATGTATAAATAATATCTGAAGGGCAAATCTCATATCTCATCGGGTAATAATCCAAACCAAACCCTTTGGCAATCTCAGTTATTTCTCCAATCGCATATTCCAATGCCTTACGATCCGCTTTGTCCAAACCTCTCTCCCCCTTCTTCACCTTATAACAATATATGAAGGAAAAAGGGGAATAATGAGCTTGTTTTACAATCACTCTTTTAAAAATCGGGAAGTATGGAGCCCTGATTATTGACTCTCCATGTTCACAGCTTCATTAGCCAGTAAAATCCCAACTAATTCATTTCGTTTCCATTCCTGTGAAAAAATCGATAAAGGAGGGTTCGTCTCTCCAACAAGTGGACTGATTTCCAGCGTCATTCCTGGCTTATGGAAATGAGTAATAAACCAATCGGTAAAACCTGCCCCAATTGCGTTTTTTAATGGGGATCCTAAAGAATATCCTGTTAACAACGAAACCTTTTCCGCCAGTAACTTGTCTCTTCTTAAATAATCTCCATTTTTATATTTCCAAAAAATTTCCCGTCCAGACGAGTGGTACGACACCGCAATTAAAGGCTTCACTTGGTTTGTAAACTCAATTAACGCCCTTACTTCACTCTCCTGGTTCGGTCTTTCTCCTTTATATAATTGATACCAAGGAATGGGGGTCACATCCTTTAATTTCTTCCACCCTTCAGGATATTGTCTATTTAGATCTACACCTAAACCATTTGCTTTCCATTTTGAGAAATCAGGGGAATAGCCGTTCATTTCGAATAAATTAACGCGATTTCCAACTTCTTGTGCCTGCAAACCTTCTTGTTGGATGCTGACACCATCTGGATTAAGCATGGGGACAAACCAAATCGAGATTTCATCAAAGGTCTTCGTCGTAAAAGGACCATATGATTCTCCGTTGTGATAAGCCTTCGCATATTGTTCGAGCATGACCATTAACAACGATGAGGTTAACCATTCACGTCCATGATGGGCACCAATCATCAAAATATTTTTGTCACCTTTTCCAAGCTTCACTCCCCAAATATTCCGCCCGAACTGAGACATTCCAATTTTTTTAATGGAAACCTCCTGCGGGTATAACTGATTTAATTTCTGCAAATCTGCGCTTAATTTTTCATATGTATAAATGACATTCGGATTGACAACTTCGGCACCACCAATCGATGGCCTCACAACCATTAACCAAGCTAAGAAAAATAATAAGGAATTTTTGATGATCATTACCCCTTTTATATTTAAAATCCCACGATATTTTTCATTTATGCAGAGAAAATCATATGTTCCAACAACACCAACATTTACTGCGGAATATCTGCTGAAATCTCCATAAACTATAATCAACTCCTAATAAGGAGGAGAGATAATTGAATAAAGTGGATTATGACAGGGCGTTATACTATACGCACCGATCGCAATGGGATAATTTATTGATATTGATGGTGAGAACAAAAGACCAATTCCTTGCCAAAAAAATCGAGCATTTTTTACATGCTTACCATTTCGAGCATGATTATACCGCAATAGAAAAATCACTACACACTTTACTAAGATATATCGATCATGCCAATGAAACAGCCACGGCATTTGTATTGGATACACCTGCTTATAGTTTAACTTGATAAAACACAAAAAACACGGCATCCAATCGATGCCGTGTTTTCTTACATAACTGCTCTTTTTTTTGAACCTATTGTAATGTTATTTCGTTCATTTTCTTCTCAACAAGATCCATAAATTTCTGTTCAACAGACTTAAGTTTCAGGGTGCTGGCTTCAAGCGTTTTATCATTTACCCCGAAATAAAACTTGATTTTTGGTTCCGTTCCTGAAGGGCGTAAACAAACCCAAGAGCCATCTTCAAATTGATATTTAATTACATTTGATTTTGGAAGTTGAATCGTTTCGGTGGTTCCATCAGATTTTTGTCTAATGCTCAGTAAATAATCCTCAGAAATAGACACCTTCAATTCACCTAAACGTTCTAGTGGATTTGAACGGAAAGCAGCTAATGTCTGTTGTATTCGCTCGGTACCTTCTTTTCCTTTTAAAGTTAACGAACGGAGGCCTTCTTGATAAAACCCGTATTTTTCAAATATAGAAATAAGCGCGTCATAAAGGGACATTCCCTGTTGTTTATAAAAAGCACAAACTTCAGCCGCGAGAAGAACAGCTTGAATCGCATCCTTATCACGGGCAAAATCACTTATTAAATATCCATAACTCTCCTCATAGCCAAACAAGAACTGATATTCCTTAGTAGTTTCGTACTCATTGATTTTTTCAGCAATAAATTTAAAACCAGTAAGAACATCAACCGTATCGATACCAAAAGAGGCCGCAATGGCTTTACCTAGTTCTGAGGTCACGATTGTTTTTAGGACCACGCCGTTTGCTGGGAGGATGCCTTTTTCCTGTTTCTGTGAAAGAATATAATGAAGCAAGAGTGACCCCGTTTGATTACCTGTTAAGACAATATAATTACCCTGATTGTTTTTAACAGCCACTCCTAATCGATCAGCATCTGGATCTGTTGCGATTAAAAGATCTGCCCCGATTTTTTCGCCTTCCTTAATGGCTAGTTCAAATGCCGCATGCTCCTCTGGATTTGGACTTTTCACGGTTGAAAATTCTGGGTCTGGAAGTTCCTGTTCTTTCACTACTGTAACATTTTTAAAATTCATGGCAGCTAAAGCACGTCGAGCAGGCTTATTGGCAGTACCGTGTAAAGGGGTGAATACAATCTTCACATCTGATTCCTTAGCGATGTTCGGATTCTCAGATATCGTTAACAGCTTTTCTAAATATGCTTGATCAATTTCTTCGTCAATTAGAACGATTAAGCCCTTATCTTTTAGACTTTGTTCATCCGCTACTTCAATGGTCAATTCATTTTCTATTTCATTTACCTTTGCAATGACCTTATCTGCACTATCGGGAGGGAGTTGTCCACCATCTGGACCATACACTTTGTAGCCGTTATATTCAGGCGGATTATGGCTAGCTGTTACAACAATTCCAGCAAATGCATTTAAATATCTTACCGCAAAAGACAACTCTGGGGTTGGTCTTAATTCGGTAAACACATAGGTTTTAATACCACGGGTAGCCAGCGTTTTAGCAGCCTCCATCGCAAACTCAGGAGATTTATGTCGAGAATCATAAGCAATTACAACGCCACGATTTTTTGCTTCCATTCCATTTAATTCGATGTATGCAGCCAAACCAGCAGAGGCTTTTCGGACCGTATAGAGGTTCATTCGGTTTGTACCTGCACCAATAACGCCGCGCATTCCACCTGTTCCAAATTCTAAATCTTTATAAAAGGCGTCTTCGAGGTTCTGTTCGTTTCCTTGCAATATCTCAAGTTGAGCTCTCAGTTCTTGGTCTAATTGTTCAAATCGTAACCAAGTTTCCGCTTTTACTTTCCAATCCATTTTTTGTGACCTCCAATATATGTATTACACTTAATTAACATTCGCTATTTTCTATCTTACTCCTTTTAATAGCTTCCGAGTAATTATGACAATTCATGAAAATAGTCCCTATTATCCATTATACTGAACCTAACGATTGTGAAACAACAGTATCTAAACAATTAATTTTTCCAATTTTATGGCTATCAAGTAGAAAAATGTTTGAATTCAAGACAATTCATTTTACATTTTAGGCAAATTCAACCTATAATTCATTTGTAATTGATAATGATGGGAGCAAATTAAATGGCAAAAGATAAAAAAAAGCAGAGAGAATCACTGTTATTTATTGCATGGGCAGCATCCGTTATCGCGATGTTTGGAAGTCTTTATTTTTCAGAGGTTCTTAAATATGAGCCATGTAAGCTTTGTTGGTATCAAAGAATTCTCATGTATCCAATGGTAATTATTTTAGGAATCGCTGTCATCAAAAAGGATGAACGCATATCCTTTTACTCCATGATTTTATCAGCAATTGGCGCTTGTATTTCTCTTTATCATTACTCAATCCAAAAGGTCCCTTTCGTGGCTGATCGTGCAGTCACCTGCGGAAGAATACCATGTACAGGCGATTATATCAATTGGTTTGGATTTGTGACTATTCCGCTTTTAGCACTTATTGCGTTTAGCATTATTTTTATTTGTAGTTTGCAGATTTGGAGACAACTAAGGGGGAGAGATTAAATTTGAAAAAAGTCATTATTTTTTTAATAGGGGTTTTCGTAATATTTGCTGGTGCCGCTTATTACACCAATATGAAAAATGAGGAAAAATCAACAGAAAATACTTCAACAAAAGACCAGGTAACCGCCACTTCCGAGGATCAATCCAATGAAACCGTGAAAAATCCAAACCAAGTTTTACCTGAAGAGTTACAAAAAAAAATAGCTAATAAAGAAAATGTTACCGTGTATTTCTATAGTCCCGAATGTACCCACTGCCAACAGACAGCTCCGATTGTGGTCCCTTTAGCAAAAGAAATGGGCATCAATCTTCTACAATACAATGTACTTGAATTTGAGCAAGGCTGGGACAATTATAATATCGAGGGTACACCAACCATTGTTCAATTTAAAAATGGAAAAGAAACAGCAAGGATTGTTGGGTTTAATGAAAAAGAAGCCTTTAGTAAATGGTTTAATGAAAATACGATAAAATAGAGGCTGACAATGTCAGCCTCTTATCATTTACCTATATTAAATATTGATTTGCAGCGCTACTATAAATACTTAACATGTCGTCCCTCAAAAAACGGACATTTTTAAATTGATTGAATACAAACGGAAAATTCATCCCCATTTCAGTTAGCATACTAGCATTTTTGTCAAAAATGCACTTATACTCGATTTGAGGCTCAATTGTTTCTAAAATAGAAATAATTGTTTGCAAGCAAGTGATGACCGAATACGCATCCCTTAAAGTATCAAATCCTGCGAAGTTACTTTGAACTAGCTGGAGTACTTTATTTTGCTCAAACCGCTTGATCTCATCATCAGAAAAGTATCGAGGAAAGATATTTGTATAAATATCTTGGACTAGCTCCACTACCTTTTCTTCCTGCCCGGGAGTCGAAGCAAAAACAATTTTCACAAAAAAACCACCTTTAACAATCCTTTTGTTCAAGTTAAACAGATAACATAAGAATAGCACATTTTGATAACGATATAGCGTGGTAATTATAACCACAGTTTAGTTAATCTAGTCACTAGTAAGGGGGATTTAGCACATGAACATTCATTGCAAAAGGGAATGGATGGAAATCATTATACCTTCCGAATGGGATGGATACACCACTGACTACATCTTTCGGGAAATCTGGCAAGGTCCAAAAAAACAAATTCATCAACTTCGAACCGAGAAGGCTGTCCTTCTAAATGGAGAGCAAGCCAACTGGCACCAGAACCTCAGCAAAGGGGATCGAATACAAATCAAATTTTTTACTGAACAAGATTTTGGAGTGGACCCAACCTACCTCGATATTGATATTCTTTACGAGGATGAACACCTCCTTATAGTCAACAAACCTGCTGGTATGGACACACACCCTAATGAGCCTACCCAAAAGGATACACTTGCAAACGCTGTTGCTTATTATCTTCAAGCAAAGGGGGAGTTTAGAAAAGTTCTCCATATCCACCGACTTGACCGAAATACTACAGGTGCCGTTCTGTTTGCAAAGTATTCGTTTATAGGAGCGATTCTGGATAGATTATTAGAAGAACGGAAAATAAAACGGACATATTTAGCTCTAACTGACGGGATAATGAAAAGGAAGCAAGGGACAATTGATGCACCGATCGGTAGAGACCGGCATCATCCAACTAAACGAAGGGTATCGCCCACTGGGCAAAAAGCAGTTACACATTACAAAGTGCTCAATACCTTTCAAAATAAGGACTATTCCTTAGTTCAATGTGAGTTAGACACAGGAAGAACTCATCAAATTCGTGTTCACCTTAGCGATATCGGCCACCCTATTTCAGGCGACACCTTGTATGGCGGAAGTCCTATTTTCTCGAGGCCAGCTCTTCATGCGGTTAAATTGCAATTTGTTCATCCCTTTACGGAAGAAGCACATGAAGTATTGGCACCATTTTTAGATGACCCACAAATTTTCCCGAATATTTAAATAGAGGCTAACCAAATCGAGTTCACGATTCACGGGGACTAATGATTTGGCTTAGCCTCTATTTTTTGATTAGGAAAATAATATTTAAGCTTTCTTGGGGTACGTTAAATATGAAGCCATTGTTAAGAATGTTCATTCCTTAATAATTTCTTAACAAAACAACCTAATATTAAGTTTTTGTAAATTTTAATTACATACTCTTTTCTTTTTCGACATATTTCAGCTACAATAATTCGGTTAGGATATTTTTTTAAATTAATTGGGGGTACAACCATGGCTTTTAAAAAGAAAGATAAGTTCGCTATTATTTTATGTAGTATTTCTGCAAATTTAAAAGAAAGCGCTGATTTTTTCGCTGATTATAAACTTAAAAACGTAAGCGATTTAAAGATTTTCGCTGAAAAAATGAAGGAATATGAAACAAAAGGGGATTCTTTCATTCATGAGGTAACAGTTGATTTAAATAATGCCTTTATTACACCAATTGAACGAGAAGATATTTTACATTTAGCGATGAGCATGGATGATGTTCTTGACGGAATTGAAGCCTGTGCAGCCTTGTTTGAAATGTATTCCATTACTGAAGCCGACAACTTCATGATTAAATTTGTCGACGCAATCCGTAATGCTGCTATTGAAATCGATCAAGCCGTTGAATTACTTTCAACTAAAAAATTATTAAATATTAGAGATCATGCCATTAAAATTAAAGATTATGAATCCACTTGTGACGGGATTCTGCGTCAATCAATTAAACATTTATTTGCTACTGAGAAAGATCCTATCCGCATTATTCAATACAAAGAAATATATGAAACCCTAGAAGATATTGCTGATTACTGCCAAAGTGTTGCCAATACACTTGAAACCATTATCATGAAAAATGCATAAGGAGCCGACTCAATGTTAATTCTCACAATTCTTATCGTTGTATTTGCTCTAGCATTTGATTTTATTAATGGATTTCACGATACAGCTAATGCTATTGCAACATCCGTTTCGACTAAAGCACTTAAGCCCAGACATGCGATCATTCTAGCTGCTTGTATGAACTTTTTAGGTGCAGTCTCTTTTACTGGTGTGGCCAAAACGATCACAAAAGATATTGTTGATCCTTTTACTCTTCATAATGGTCCAGTAGTTATTTTAGCTGCTTTAATTGCTGCTATTTTATGGAACTTATTGACTTGGTATTACGGCATACCAAGCAGCTCATCTCATGCGATTATCGGCTCAATTGCCGGTGCTGCCATTGCTGCTGCAGGTTTTAATTCATTGAACTATCACGGTTTCATTAAAATCATTGAAGGATTACTAGTATCGCCCCTATTAGCATTTGCCGTGGGTTATACAGTATATAGCATTTTTAAAATTGTTTTCAAAAATTTAAATCTTACCAAGACCAATCGGAATTTCCGACATTTTCAGATAGGGACGGCTGCATTGCAAGCCTATACACATGGCACCAATGATGCACAAAAGGCAATGGGAATTATCACGATGGCCCTGATTGCTAACAACTATCAATCCTCCGACGATATTCAGTTGTGGGTGCAGATTGCCTGTGCTATTTCCATGGGACTTGGAACCTCCATTGGTGGATGGCGGATCATTAAAACTGTCGGCGGACAAATAATGAAAATCCGCCCTGTCAACGGGGTAGCTGCTGATATAACAGGTGCATTGATTATTTTTGGCGCCACTTATATCCATCTTCCTGTTAGTACAACACATGTCATTTCCTCCTCTATTCTAGGAGTAGGTTCCGCCCACCGCTTAAAAGGAGTTAAATGGGGAACTGCACAGCGGATGTTGATTACTTGGGTTATTACCTTACCAATATCAGCACTAGTATCAAGCTTAATTTATTTTATATTAAATGCCATTTTTTAATTAAGTTGAGTGTGCCGAATCAAATTAACCGGTACGGTTTTCGAGTACAGTAAATAATCACCAAAAAGAAGCAGACCAATTCAGTTGATGGTCTGCTTCTTTTTGGTGA
>CAURFY010000022.1:0-14843 GCA_963524115.1 uncultured Bacillus sp. | reverse complement strand
CGATATGGGCGCGCCCCATCGCAATAAAGTCGGCTTTACCCTCAGCCAAAATATTTTCAGCGAATTCCGGTTCCCGTATCACCCCAACGGTGATGACAGGGATATTGACTTCTTGTTTAATAGCTTCAGCTAGATACACTCTCCAGCCCTGTTCAAACATCATCGACTCTACCATTCTATCCATAGTGTTATAGTTTCCACAGCTAGCGTGAAGCCCATCTACTCCGATACTCTCTAAATAACGAGCAATTTTCTTGCTTAATTCTATATTGGTTCCACCTTCTTCAAACTCATCCACACTAAGTCTTACAGTAACTGGGAAATCCGCACCGCATTTTTCCTTAATACCAACAACGATTTCCTCAACAAATCTCATTCTTTTTTCAAAACTACCGCCATATTCATCAGTTCGTAAATTTGTATTAGGACTTAGGAATTGATTAATTAGATAGCCGTGAGCACCATGGAGTTCAACACCATCGATACCAGCCATTTTACAGCGAACGGCACCCATCACATATTGGTTTACGATTCCTTTAACTTCTTCAGTTGTTAATTCTCTTGGTTCTTCGCCGATTGCGGCACAAGTAACGGGACTTGGAGCGACAATTTGATTACCATTTATAATATAGGAACTAGTTTCTCTTCCTGGATGTTGTAGCTGAACAAATATTTTTGCATCGTATTTATGTACGGCATTCGCCAATCGATAAAAACCTGGTACAAAACGATCTTCATCAACTCTAAGCTGATTAAAATTTGCACGACCTAATTTATAATCAACTGAGGTATATTCAACTATAATTAACCCAGTTCCACCTTTTGCTCTTTCTTCATAATAAGCAATGACATGGTCCGTCATCTCACCATCAGGTCCTGGCAGGCTGGTTCCCATTGCAGGCATCACAATTCTGTTCTTTAAATTTAGATTCCCTATTTTTCCTTTTTCAAATAAATGGTGGTAATTCAAATTAAAGTCCTCCTTTTAATTTGTTAAACACTTCACAAACTCGCAAAAAAAAATATATCACAAAATTAATTATAAACGAACTAATCAAAAACTTTGTGATATGGAAGTGACAATTATTTGGTAGTTTAGTGACACCAAGACACATTTTTTCTTTCTCTTTGAAGCAAGAACCAAGCCGGTTTAATCAATATTTTTATCCGATTTTTGCTTATTTTTCTTTTTCGTTTTTTCTTCCGCTCGCTTAATATTCTCAGCAACTCTGTATTTAACTATCTGGGTAATTAATTCATATGGAAGGGGCATGTCTATTGGAAACTGTACTGCTCCTTTTGACCCTTTATATTCCGATAATTCATGTTTAAAGGCAGCAATGCCACTTGCAGCAGGATAAAATCCGATATGATTTTTAAAGGCTGCAAAATGGACAAGGTTTCCGTGTAAGGCAAATGTCGGCATCTGATAACTTATCTTTTCTTGTGCATCAGGTACCAATTCTTTAATCACATTCCTTAACGTTTTTAGTGTTTCCTGAACCTCAGGGGGAAATTGGACGATGTATTCATCAATAGTATTAAAAGAAATTTTGTTTTCTTCCATAATATATCTCCTTTTAAATTTCCCGTGCCAGTCACCACACGGATTTCCATATTTCATAGCGTTTCATAATTTAAATGAAAGAAGTCAGGCCACATAAAGACGTTTGTCCATATATGCAGCCTGACACCTTACCTTAACTCGAGAACTAACCTTCTTCATTTCTCAAAAACTCAACTTACTCATCATTCGATTCATCATTTTGGGGTTTAGTATAGTTGTATTTTGATCGGTCCACTGGAACAAAACCTTTTGGAGTATAGAAACGTAATAAATCTCCATTTACCACTTTGCCTGATAAAGATAGTTTTTGTTCCACGATTTCCTGATCTTTCATAGCGTCTGCTAATTTATTATTCCCTAATTCCATTCCTGTGGTCGAATCATAAAATTTGCCTTCAATTGATGTAATTGTAGAACTTACAAAGTCACCATTTCGGAAAGGAATCAGATCATCATGCTGTTTGGATAACAAATCCGTACCAAATTGGACATACTTTTTAGAATCAATTCCCAACAAGTGAAGAAGTGTAGGAAGAACATCAATTTGCCCACCGTATTCGTGGTTAACCCCACCTTTTATACCTGGAACATGTATGAATAAAGGTACTCGCTGCAAGCCTGTGCTTTCAAAAGGTGTAATTGTTTTTCCTAAAACTTGCTCCATTTCTGGATTATTATCTTTTGAAATTCCATAATGATCACCGTACATAATAATAATGGAATTATCATATAATCCAGATTTCTTTAACGATGCAAAAAACTGTTTTAAAGCTTCATCTGCATATCGTGCAGTCTGAAAGTAGGAGTCAACTGATGGGACTCCGGTCGTATTTGGTTCAATCGTTGCATCTTTTTTATCAATTGGAAACGGAAAATGATTCGTTACTGTAATGAATTTGGTATAGAACGGCTGAGGTAATGATTCTAAGAGCGGAATAGATTCCTTTAGAAACGGCTTATCCATTAGCCCGTAATCTGCCAAATCCTCTGGGTCCATTTTATAGTAACTAGAATCAAAAAAATGATCATATCCGAACGATTTATAAATTTCATCGCGGTTCCAAAAGCTCCCTGAATTTCCATGAAAAACTGCAGAGGTGTATCCCTGCTGACCTAAAATGGCCGGCGCCGCTTGATAAGTGTTTAAACTTTTTTGCATAAATGCTGAACCTTGAGTTAATCCATATAATGAATTTTCTAACATAAACTCCGCATCTGATGTTTTTCCATGAGCTGTTTGATGAAAGAAATTATCAAAATATATGGTGTTTTTTTCCTCTGTCAATGAGTTTAAAAATGGAGTCACTTCTTCCCCATTTAATTTGTAATGGATAAGGAAATTCTGGAAAGATTCCAAATGGAAATAAATCACATTCATTCCCTTAGCGGCACCAAAGTAAGCTGGATTTGGATTAGCATAATTTGATTTTGTATAATTGTAGACTTCCGTTATATCGTTACTATTAGCCATAACCCTTTGTGCCGATGCATTTGTACTTTGAACTGCGTCATAAAGGGTGTAATTATACAAACCTATATATTTGACAATATAATTCCGATCAAAACCTCTTGTTAATAATTCAGGTCGATCTAATTCCGCTAAACCTAAATTTGCACATGAAACAGCCAATGAAATGATAAAAAAAGCAGTAACTTTTTGGCGATTCATATCTCTAATCTCAATTTTTACAAATCGAAAAGCAAGTAGTCCAATCAACAAAATGAAGTCAATGAAAAACAAAAAGTCATAAGGTTTAAATAGTGAAACAACACTCCCGCCAATTTCACCAACGTTTTGGGTCTGCGCTAAAGTCGGTAACGTAATATAATCATTAAAGAATCGGTAATATAAAATATTGCTGTATAAAAGGATAGATAAAAACAAATAAATGACCATTAGGAAAATATACTTTTTTCGTCCTTTCAAAAAGAAAGTAAGTCCTAAAAAAAGTAAAGATGATCCCAACGGGTTAATAAATAATAGAAACTGTTGGAATGGGCCTTCAATACCCAATTTAAACTGTGTTATTTGAGAAATATACGTTTTCATCCAAAGGAAGAAAACTGCCAAAAAGAAAAAGCCAATATATCTACTAAAAATACTTTGACCTTTTTGAAATTTGTTACCCATGTTTCTCCCCCATTAAACCGATATTATATATTTTTTTCATATTTTTTCATTAAGACTTCTCAAGCTTCTCAAATCTATCTTAACTTACCATTTAAACTAGGACAAGAAATACATGAAAATACAATATAAAGATTTCAAGTATTTTTTTGTTCCGATCTCAGTTTAAGTGTTTCTTTCACATTATGTATATCTGACATATTTTTTTTTGCCATAAAAAGATAACATAGGGCCGAAGGAATAAGGGATATTTGCAGAATCGATAGGGTAAGGATATAGCTATTTGGTTCATGGTAATGGATTGAAATAATACCAAGTAGCATACCGACTCCTACGTTTCCAATGGTTCTGCCTAAACTATTGAAAAGATTTCCGACACTAAAAGCTGTCCCTCGATGTTCTGGGAAATTCACATCAGTAATAAGTGCAAGCCAGTTTGGAGTGTTCGCGGATTGAGATGCCGAAGCAAACATTGATAATACAAACAGCAAGGCCATCCATGGATTTAAAAATATTTGTTTAATTAAACCGATGAAAATACTTATTGCATTAGGATCTTTTGGCAGTATTAGGTTGTCCATTGGAATTAAAAACATAAATATATATAGTGGCATGGTAAAAAGCACAAAGAATGAGGTTAAATACGCTCTTCCTTTATAGGTTTTCTTTTGAAATCTGTCACCAAGATGACCAAAGTAAACTGAAGTCATTCCGCCTATTTGAAAGATTGCGTAAAGGTACCCCGAGGCAATCATTGCTGTTGCGACACTATATCCCTGTTGTTGAATTTTGAAAATAAATAAAGTTGGTATCCAAATGAGACTACCTGTTGCAATATTCATAAAGAAAGCTTGGAAAAATAAGAACAAATTACTCCTTTTAAATAAAATAGGTAAAATTTGCTTTGCATCTATAAAATAATTATACGTCTGCCCATTTTTCAATAGACCTTTAAGTTCAGGATCTGATTGTCCTCTTGATGGTTCTTCTACAAACAAATATAAAATAATAAGGAAAAAGCCAATAAAACCAACGATCTCAAAAGGCCATCTCCAGCTAGTGGTTGTGGCAGTTAAAGATGCCAAAAGCGAGCCTATGATTCCACCCAAACCTTGCGCCATGCCCCAAAGGCTTAAGATCATCCCACGTTTTTCAAAATGAATATAATCTGTTAATACACTAAACCCGATTGACGCAATACAACCTAAACCAACTCCAGTTAGGATTTGAAATAGGAGAAGTTGCAGATAACTTTGACTTATTGAGGTCAGAAATATGGATACAACCCAAATTATAGTTCCAAGCATAATTAGTCTTTTTCGTTTGAATTTTCCTGAAAGATAACCCCAATAAACTGAAGAAACTGCTGTCACTAAAATATTAACAGCAGAAATATTACCCAATTTAGCTATCCCCACATTCAAGTCCTGCGCAATATATTGAAATAGTGGTGGAAATAATCCAATGATAATATTGTCGAATGCCGCAAGAGCAATAAAAACAGCTATTGTGAATACCATTTTGGTATTAGTGCTTTTCAAGTACATGAGACTCCTTTAGCGATATTTTTAAAGGAAGTAGCGACACATCCTCTTCCTTTGCATATCAAAAAGGTAAGAAACATATTGTTCCTCACCATTCTTTTTATTTTGAAAAAAGAAATTTAAGCAAACTGTAGATTCCACTCAAAATGACTTTCTATTTCTAGAATAAACTGGACGATGTCTTCTGCAACTCGCGGTTTGATAACCTTTTTTTGGCAATCGATAATCTCATTCAGTTTTTCAGCATCATTTTCAAGTAATTGAGTGATAGCCGGTTGAATCTCGCTTGGATCATAGCAGATTATGCCCAAATTTAATTTCTCAGCAAAGGCTGGATTATCCGCTTCTTGACCAGGTAAAGCACCTGTAATAATAATCGGGGTGTTGGAAGAAAATGCCTCGAACATTACATTTGGGCTGCCTCTAGTAAATGCGATATCTGAGTCGAACATGAGATCTTGGATATTTTTTGTAAAACCAAAAATATCTACTTTATCTCCATATTTATTCTTAAGTGATTGCTCTAACATTGCTTTCATTTTTTTATTTCTTCCTGCGACAATTTTTACATGACAATCAAAATGATCCAGCAGAATCTCAGCAATGTGTTTCATGTTTCCTACACCTTCACCACCGCTCATGATTAAGCATTTTAAAGGTGCACCATCCCGATAACTTACTTTTTTATTTGTATTATCTCTAAAAAATCTCGAGCGAACTGGGAAGCCTAAGACTTTAATATTGTCAGCTGGCACGCCATATTCTATACACTTATCTCGCGCTTCAGTAGTCGGACTGATCACATAATCAGCTCTTTTATCCGCCCAAAGTGGGGATATGTTTACAAGGTCGGCAATGAGTGTAATAAATGAGATGTTAATAGATTGTTTTTCTAATATGTTTAAAATGGAACCATTAAAATTTGGATGATTTGATAAAATCAAATCTGGCTTTACTTCATCTAGTAGTTTTAGAAAGTTATTTCTTATTAAAATTTCTATTAATTTGTTAATTAATGTTGGGTTTTCAGCCGAAAAATTAAAGACCATTTCCCATAAATTTTCTGACTTCCTTGTTATTGGTCCATAGGACTTCCCAATATTCAGCAGAGTGTGCCCACCAAGTGAAAAGCCATCTACCACGTGTACCTTAATATCAGGGTTCATTTCAATCTTTTCACACAAAGATTCTGTGATACTTTTATGTCCATGACCTGTGTTGTCAGAAGAAATTATTAATACTTTTTTATCCATATAATAAACCCTCACTTAAACTTAATATCTCGAGCTGCAGCCAAGATTTATAGAATTACATAGGTAATTCTGTAAGGATTTTAACTCCTGAAAAAAATTTAAAAATCCCTAAATTCATTTTTCCTCTTCTAAGAAAGGCTTACTATATCCATTGTATAATGTTAGAAGTGAAATTACACATTAAATTTCCCTTAATTATTCATTAAGTGACCAAAAATAAGGCATTTTTTATAAGTTACGAGAATCCTAAGGTGTAAATGATACATTCCTTCATTATATAAATGGCTACCTTACAATGCAATAGTTCTATTCACCTTAATTTAAGGATAAAAAAATGAGGGTCCTTCGGTCCTACCCAATTGTACCCTTATTTGATTTTTGGTGATTAAGCTGGTTAAGTTGTGTTGGTTTTAGGACATAGGCTTTATATTTCAATTTCCGTAATAATATTATTTTTATAAACACGACTTAAAGTATGAGCTTTTTTGAAAATTGGATTTTTCTTCCCATGTTTTAATTTTCCAACATATCTTAGTTCAACCTTTTCTTTTAACTCAATGAATAATTTTCTTAATTCGTTTATGTACTCCGAAATGGATGAATCTTTCATCAGTTTACTAACATTAATATCATCGATGCCGGTTACTAATTTTTCTTGGTCGGTATAAATAATGGCCTTTTCCATTTTTTCACTTTTAACCATTTTTAATGCTTCAATGATTGCAAGATATTCACAAATTAACGCATGTTTAGTTTTAATTTTTCTAACAAAAGTTAAACCAGTAGTAGTTGAATGATGATTTAACAAAATAACACCAGTACCTACATTATAATTATTAAAATTGTAAGACCCATCAACGATAAATAATGGATAATTTTTAGGAACATTGTTTCCCAGAAGTTTCATTACCTCATTCTTTTGGTTTGGACTGGATGAAGAATCTTTTTTTATTATGATTTTCGGTTCCTTAATAGCTTTTTGTTTCGGTTCCGTAGCTACTTTAGGCTTACTCTCTTTCTTACCTTTTTCTATTGGCATACCGACACGGAAATATATAAGAATATCGTCTATATTATAAAATCTTTTAGCCCCCACAGTTACGTATGGCATACCCTCAGCACATTGTTTATTTAAGGTAGATTTAGAGACTCTTATAGTATTTTGAATAATGTCATCCGTAACATACGCCTCAATAGTTCGACCTCTTCTATCTCTAAACTCTTGTTCAAGCCGTTTTTGTGAAGGCATATATACTTTTAGCCATTCTTTTGTTTCTTTCTCCAAAAAGCGCTTTTCGGTTCCTATTAAATAATAAGGCATCCCATCTTCCAACAGGGATTTCATTTTAGACTTATTTATGCCTAGAACTTCAATCATTTCATTCTGGAGAAGTAATCTAATTACTTCTTTATTTTCCTTTTTTTGAACAGGATCAGCCATTTATATCACCTTCATAAAAACTATTTTTTCTATAAACTAATTTCATTTTAGTCGTTTCAAAACGATCTGACGCATAATGAGCCTGAATAAGATTAATCACTTTAATTCTTATTATACTTTACAAAAATATTAATATCTCATTTTCATTTCTCAATTAGTTGTCATTAATAGATACTGCCTGTCATTCCATTTGATTAATTACTCACTAGTCGGAAAGGTTTGCCAAATAATGTTTAGAATTCATTGAAACTTCAGAGATTGGTAGTAAAATAGAGATGGGTGGAATATCATCCCTTTTTTTCCTATTTTCCTACATAACGGAATAATAAATTTAATAGAGAAATGGAGGAATATTGATGTCATCTAAAGAGGCTGAAATTCAAAAAACTTATGAACATTTTTTAACGAACCATTTACCTGAAGGCTTTTCTTTTTATGGGTATGACAAAGACTACCCTACGGTAAGAGTAATTGTCAACAATGCCCATGAAACCGCCAAAGTTGTTGAAGCAGAACTACGTTTGAATAGTTATTCTAGTGTCATGGTAGAGGTTAAACCCTACGAAGAGGATGAAAACCAAGAAATCCGTTTCAACTTCGATTTACTTTTCTTTACCGAAGAACAAGCCAAAGCTTGTTTATTATTAATCGCAAGAACTATTTATACTTTTGAGAACGCTTCCACCCACAAGGAGGAATCTTCCTTTTTCCCTTTTTTCAAATCTAAAAAAAGAGCGACAAAAACGATTGATGACAACAAATTCAAGGATGACATCACTAAAGAAGATGTAGTCAAAGCAGTTCGGAAATTTTCTGACAACCTTCCACAGGGTACATATCGAACCATCCTAGTGAACGATGATTACAGTATAGATTTTAGTCAATTGCGTCGATACTTACCAAGAACTCCCACTCAGAAGTTTTATTTGTCAAAAGAAACGTATGATATTTTTGAAGAACACGAGAAACACATCCCACCACTTATGGATAAAGTTCAAAGAGCGGTTGACCAGTATGTAAAAGAACATAATGAATACCCAACTTTGCCGTATGACCACTTACGTCGAGTGAATACCTATCTATTAGTTCAGGAGCATTTATTAGAGGAAGTACCCAACATGGAGTTTTACATTACCAATTATGACGGCTTAATTACCCACATCAAAACCAAAGAAAAATAAGCCCACTTCCCCATTTCTTTGGTACAAACTAGATTCTTATCGTATTAGAAAAGGTCAACCATTTTCTATAGTTGACCTTTAAAACTTCTTATTATTTAATTTGTCCTAACAAAGTCTCAAAAGGAGATAAATCAATTCCTTTTGCTTTTAGTAGTTTAACAGCTCGTTCTTGCATATCCCCGGGTGATGCAATGATGTACCCTTTTACCACATCATCCTTGCTTACAATTTCTCCCTCGAATCCATCTAAAATAATACCCTCTATTTTCTTTTTAACCATTGGGCGTACAAAAACCGGGATTGGTTTTACTAGTTCATCCAATAAATCTATTGCATCCTGATTCCATTCCATATTATTCATTTCCTTCCTTATTTTGAAATATCATAAGGCTATTATACCTATTTATTCCTTTATGCACCATAATAATGCTTTTTTGGTAAGAAAACAAAAAGGCTTCTACATTTTAATATAAGCAGGCAACATATAGAATTTTGGAGTGAATCTTGGACTTCTAAATTGAACTAATTTCCCCCTTACATTGGATGGCCGACTACCGTTTCTATAATTCATTACAAGAAATTTTGCTCTAGTTGAATCAATGACAGTTTCTTTATATTGCCTCAGATACGTACACCGTTTCAAATATTCATATAACAAATCAAGCTACCAATGATGGATAATCCGATAATAGGCGCTGCATTTATGATTACCTTACTCATCTTACCCCTTATTTTCACTAGACAGTTCTTCAATCGTCTTCTACAAAATCTTTTCCGTATATTCTGTCCTAGGTATTTGAAATTTCATACCAAAGTTATTCAACAATCTAAGAACACAATTACCCGGATAGTCTCATTACCCTTAGGAGATATAATAAAGACGCTTACCCCTATTCCGTAAAAGCGTCCTTTTCTTGAATAATCAATATTGCCTTTACTAGTTAAATAAGTACCCACCCAATACTTTCTGTCGGATATTTTGTCCCCCGTTGATTCATACTTTATAAAAAGAGTTTAATGAGGCTTAAAAATGGATAACCAAAAACTATTAAATGGGTCTACAGAGTCATTTTGGAAAAGTAAATTTACATAATATTTGCTCCTATTGTCAAAACTAAAAGAAAAATTATAGTGAGGTTTTTGTATGAATACGATAAAACCCATTAAAATCAATGCTTGGAAAGCAAATACAGCAATTGAGAAGGAGCCTTTAAATGCAGCTGAAATTGGAAAGCTGTGGGCTACTTACATGGGAAATAGCATGGCTAAATATGTACTAAATTATTTTATAAAAAACTGTGAGGATCCGGAAATACAAAAATTGCTTGAGAACGCTCTACGTTTAAGCGAGGAATTTGCTCAACAGGTCAAAGATATATTCACTCATGATAATGTTCCTATTCCATTTGGATTCACTGAAGACGATGTTTGCATGGACTCACCTAGATTATATTCTGATGAATTTTATCTTCATTACCTTAGATATTCCGGCAAAGCTGGGTTAAGCCTATATGCGATTGCAATACCTATTATGGCTAGGCTTGATGTAAGAAAATTTTTTACAAATGTCATGGAATCTACAATGAGATTATTAAACCAAGTTAACGATTTATTTCTTGATAAGGGATTGATGGAAAAAGTACCTAATATACCAATACAAGATAAAATTAAATTTGCAAAGAAGAGCTTTCTAAATGGTTACATAGGAGAAGTTAGAGCTCTTCATGCATTGGAGATATTGCACCTTTGGGAAAATATAAACATTTCCACAACCTCAAAAGCATTATTATTGGGCTTTAGCCAAGTATCAAAAAATGATGAAGTTAGAAAATATTTTTTGAAATCAATTGAGTTGGCTGAAAAACAAATAGAAACTTGTGATCACTGCCTTAATAAAGAGAACTTGCCTTCTCCAAAATTGATTGACAACATGGTCACAACAAGCACATTTTCACCTTTTTCAGATAAACTAATGCTATTTCATCAACTTGATATGTTTTCCATGAGGGTTCAATATTATGGTGAGTCTCTGGCTGCTAACGGAAGACACGATCTTGGTTTAATGTATAGCGAATTTTTAACCGAAACAGCTCTCCATGTTAACCTGGGTGCAAAAATATTAATTGAGAATGGATGGATGGAGCTAATGCCACAGGCTGCTGACCGCGATGATCTAGCTTCGAAATAAGTTATGAACCTCTACTATAATCTGGGTAGAAATTAAAACCAGGTACTGTAGATAAGAAAAAAAACCTTCTCTTTAGAATTGAAGTTCAGGTTATCAAGAATTTTTCGACAGCCTGAGGGATGCCGAAGCCTCCCTATTCAAACTTTATTTTAGCGCTCGATTCTGGAAGATTGAAGTATTCAATTACCTCACCTGTGGTTTGGGTCACCATTGATAAGCATTTTCGCCTTTCATATTCGAAATATAGTAGCAATCTATTCTTAAACAATCTGGCCCAATTCATTAAGAAGTGCGCATTTCTTGCTGAATAAATGCGCCCGTTGATTGGAGACTGAATTATTCAATTAGCCTAATAATTATAAGTTCATCTCACCTGTTTAGGAGGCATTTTTTATCTCAACCCGACTAATTCTCTAACCCATAATGCCCACAGTGCAAGTACAGCGAGAGGGATGAGCCATGTGACGGTTAAGGAGCGTCTTTTGGCCTTGGCGAGGATGCCCTTGTTTACAGTTAGGGCTCCCAGATTCCTTGTGAATGGATGGGTGATGAAGGTCTTCCAGATTCCTTCTTGTAATTTAAAGCATGCATACAGAATGAATAGGAGCAGGATCATTTTTATTTTTGACGGAATGATAGTCATACCGTAGAAAGAAACGGACAGGAAGTATAGATACAGTTTCAACTGTCTTCCTTTTCGAATATGCCATTTCCAGTACATTTCCGTCAGCACTTTTTCAGGAGATCGCTCAGAAAAGAAAGGTCTGGAACTTTTATTTAAAAACGGGTATTTCCGCACCTTCTGAATGCCTTCAACTTCACCGGACTGGCTCATAAACAGGGCTGCCCATTTCCACTTCTCATTACGTTCCCGCTCCGCTTCGGCGTGAAAGAATCTTAATGGGAAATTTTCTTTTTTTAAAAAAAATAACACCATTGCCAAAATTAACACAGTGATGGTAGTAACAATCAAATACTGGCCAAATAAAGAGTTAAAGCCTGTACTAAAAACAACAAATGCCATAATAGAGAAAGCTCGGTACCACCATCTTAGTCCCCGCAAAGCAAACCACCTAGATGCCAGCTTCATAAAGAGACTCCAAATACACACATAAAAATAGATGATGATAATAAAATTAGTTGAGAGATTGTAGCCCAATTTTAAAATGGGCAATATGTAGAGAATGAGTATGGCTATTTCCAAACTAGTTTTTAAAATTATAAACCATTTCCCAGCTTGAATAAGTGTTTTGTAGTATCTAAGATTCTGAATAACAAATAGTTCATCCGCTCGTTCAATATAGTTTTTTACGGAAGATAATTGTGAAGCAAAAAACAGAAAAAGTCCCAGCGAACTCACGGGGACAAAAGATGTCCAGACTGGAGGAGCTTGCCAAAGCTGATAATCAAGCACACCAAGGGCAATCATTGCAGGTACCAAAATATAAATAAAGACCGTCCAATCTATCACCAGTCCAAACGCCTTTAACTGGAATTTAGTCTCACGCTTATTTCTTCTTATGTACTCAATCCAAGCCATAGCTAAGATCCTCTTCAATCAGATAATTAAAACAATCCAGCAAACTTCCACCTGGAAGCCTGCACTTAGTTTGAATGTCGACAAGCGCGCCTTGCGTAAACATTGTTCCCTTTGAAAGCAGAACGAACTTGTCGCAAAGCTTCTCAGCTGTATCCAAAACATGCGTGCACATGAGAATGCCTGTCCCTTTCGACCGCTCATCATCAATCATCTGTAATAATAGTTTGGTAGCACGGGGATCCAGTCCAATGAAAGGCTCATCAATGATCAGCAGCTCTGGAGATGGGAGCAGTGCCAGAATAATCATAATTTTTTGCTGTGTCCCTTTCGATAAGCTTTGTGGCAGCTGATGAATAAACTGCTCAACACGAAAGGTTTTTACCAATTCCCTTGCTCTTTCCTCCCAGTTTGGAATTTCCCGCATGACCCCGCAATATTCAATTTGTTCCCAAACCGTTAGCTCATCGTAAAAAACCGGCCGTTCAGGTATATATCCATACGACTCATCCTTTGAGTAGATGGAAATGTCCCCCTCAATCCATGGAAGCTGCCCCAGAATGGCCTTAATCGTGGTGCTCTTGCCAGCACCATTTTCTCCTATCAACCCAACAAGCTCGCCCGCTTCTATCGTAAAGAAGATATCCTTAACGACATTTTTATCTGCGCTATATCCAGCCTTTTGCAGATTAACTGTTAACCTACCCATGGTCCATCCTTCACCTCATCGCATTTTTATATGGATAATAATAACATTAAATCCAAAAACCCAGTAATAAAACCATCCCTATTTATGGTAATATTCTCAATTTCACTATCCGGTTTTATTTCATCAATTATTTTACTCATATCATTTACGGTTTCTTGAATACGAGCAATTTGCTTAAGTAGTATTTCTTTTTGCCTAATAAACATTTGTTTCAATTCCGCGGCTGTTTCCACTGGCAGCATTTTGTCTCTTATTTCCTCTAATTAATGCTTTTGTCGAAGGATAGGTTTTCTCTTTGAGATTGACATTCATGCTTATCCCGTTATATAGTTAATTACATAAGTAACTAACCAATATGGCGGTGAAGATAAAAAGTGAAACAATTAATCAATGATGGGCGTCCCATTTTTGTACAAATTGCGGAGCGCATTGAAGATGACATTATTGAAGGCGTACTAGTAGAGGAAGCACAAGTCCCTTCAACAAATCAGTTTGCAGCATTTTACAAAATCAATCCTGCTACAGCCGCAAAAGGGGTAAATCTATTGGTGGACGAAGGTATTTTATATAAACAGCGGGGGATTGGGATGTTTGTAGCAAATGGTGCACGTGTAAAAGTGATGGAAAAACGAAAAGAGTTATTTTTTGAGCAATATGTTGTCACAATGATTCAGGAGGCGGAAAAGTTAGGGATTTCTACTGAACAATTGACCGAAATGATTCGGAGAGGGGAGAGAAGGTAATGAAAAATGTGATTGAAATTTCTCAGCTAGAAAAGGCGTATGGGGCATTTAAAGCTGTTCAAAATGTTAGCCTTTCAATTGAGGAAAATAAAATATATGGTCTGCTTGGAAGGAATGGAGCAGGGAAAACAACGCTTATGAATATGATCACTGCGCAAATTTTTCCAACTGCAGGTGTTTTGAAGGTATACGGCGAGGATCCATATGAAAATGCAAAAGTGCTTAACCAAATCTGTTTTATTAAAGAGGGGCAAAAATACCCCGATCATTTTCGTGTGATGGATGTAATAGAGGTTTCAAATGAACTATTTCCGAATTGGGACGATGCATTTTCCCGTTCTTTAATAAAGGACTTTAATTTACCGTTAAAAAGGAAAATAAAAAAGCTCTCCCGTGGAATGCTTTCCGCTGTTGGAATCATTATCGGGCTTGCTAGTCGTGCACCACTTACTATTTTTGATGAGCCTTATTTAGGTCTCGATGCTGTTGCACGCGGACTATTTTACGACAGATTGATGGAAGATTACGCTGAACACCCACGGACCATTATCC
>CAURFY010000021.1:0-15036 GCA_963524115.1 uncultured Bacillus sp. | reverse complement strand
GAATAGTCCCATCCTTGATTTTTGTGTCTAGTATAGCCTTACCTTTTCGGTTTGTCTAGTTGAAGTGCACCAAGGGTCA
Organism: uncultured Bacillus sp.; assembly: GCA_963524115.1. GTDB lineage: Bacteria > Bacillota > Bacilli > Bacillales > Cytobacillaceae > Bacillus_BU. The sequence continues at coordinate 14,957 of CAURFY010000021.1, read as the reverse complement.
TTAGATTTTCGGTCTTATAACACACTTGCATGGCCGTTGTATATAACACCTCTTGCAGCATCTACGGTTATTTCTTGACCATCACTTAGCAATTTTGTGGCATTCTCTACTCCGATAATCACAGGAATCCCCAAATTTAATCCCACTACTGCACCATGGCTAGTCAAACCGCCTTCTTCAGTAATTAACGCACTGCATTTTTCGATAGCTGGAACCATATCACGATCAGAACCAATCGTGACTAAAATTGCCCCCTCTGTTACCTTACTCAGCGCTTCACTTGCATCCTGAGCAATGACAACCCTGCCATAAGCTGATTTACGACCGATTCCTTGAGCCTTGGCAAGAACATCTCCAACAATATGAATCTTCATTAGATTAGTTGTCCCAGTTTCACCTACAGGTACTCCTGCAGTAATAACAACAAGGTCTCCACGTTTCACAATCGTGCTATTTACACTTTCTTGAACAGCAAAATCAAGCATTTCGTCAGTTGTTGTAGCTCTCTGGCTAATTTGCGGATAAACTCCCCAAACTAAAGATAATCTGCGTAAAATATGATCGTTTGAAGTCACAGCTACAATTGGAGCTTTGGGACGATATTTTGAAATCATTCTAGCTGTATGTCCACTTTCAGTTGGTGTTATAATCGCATTTACATCTAAATTTAATGCTGTGTGGGCAACAGATTGACCGATTGCATCAGTTAAATTATGTTCTGTACTCTTGCTACGATTCGATAGAATCTCACGATGATCTAACGCTGTCTCAGCACGGGAAGCAATATTGTTCATTGTAATAACTGCTTCAACAGGATACTGACCGGCAGCTGTTTCACCAGAAAGCATAATGGCATCGGTACCGTCAAATATTGCATTGGCAACATCACTAGCTTCCGCACGAGTCGGACGTGGATTTCTTTGCATAGAATCAAGCATTTGTGTTGCTGTAATGACAGGCTTTCCCAGTGCATTACACTTGTTAATCAATTGTTTTTGAACAAGAGGTACCTCTTCTGCTGGAATTTCAACACCCAAATCCCCTCGTGCAACCATTAATCCGTCTGAAACCATTAAGATTTCATCAATATGGTCAACACCCTCTTGATTTTCAATTTTTGGAATGATGTTAATATGAACGCCTTGATTTTCTTCAAGTAATCGGCGAATCTCTAAAACATCTGCTGCTCTGCGAACAAAAGAAGCCGCAATAAAGTCGACATTTTGTTCAATTCCAAACAAGATATCCTGAGCATCTTTATCAGTGATACCTGGAAGATTGACACGAACTCCTGGAACATTAACACCCTTTTTATTCTTAAGTGTTCCACCATTTAAGACTTTAGTGGTGATTTCTCCGATTTCTTTATTTACTTCTAATACTTGAAGACCAATCAAACCGTCATCTAACAGAATGGTTGAACCTGGAAAAACATCATCAATTAACCCTGGATAAGTGATGGAAAATTTTTCAACAGTTCCCAGTACTTCAGTCATCGATATTTTCACTTCTTGACCAAATGATAATTCTATTGCACCATTCTCCATATTGTTCGTACGTATTTCTGGTCCTTTTGTATCTAGTAAAATGGCGATTGTTGTCCCGGTTTTTGCAGCTGCTTCGCGAATATTTTTGATTCTTTGACCATGTTCTTTATGGTCCCCATGTGAAAAATTCAATCGGGCCACGTTCATACCTGCCTCAATTAATTGAGTAAGTTTTTCAACACTTTCACTTGCGGGGCCAATCGTACAAACAATTTTCGTTTTACGCATATTGAATTCCTCCTGCTTGAAATAATCCTTTAAATAGAAAGCTCTTTTGACAGTTTTGCCAATTCAAAGTCCACTGTATGTTTTCGAGATAGGGCTTCGATAATGTCGTAATCAACTAAACGATTCCCTTCCATTCCAACTGCTCGTCCACCCTTTTTATTAATTAATAGTTCAACTGCGTGTGCGCTTAATCGGCTTGCTAGTACCCGATCAGCAGCCGTTGGTGAGCCACCACGTTGCATATGCCCTAATACTGAAACACGGACATCAGCATTCGTCGCTTCCTTAATTTTCTTACCTAAATCAACTCCACTACCTACACCTTCTGCAATGACAATGATACTATGTTTCTTGCCACGCTGGGAACCTTTCTTCAAACGTTCCACGATATCATCCATGTTGTATTTCTCTTCTGGAATAAGAATGGTTTCAGCTCCGCCAGCTAAGCCAGACCAAAGCGCGATATCACCCGCATCTCTTCCCATAACTTCAATAATAAATGTTCTTTCATGTGAAGTAGCTGTATCACGAATCTTATCGATTGCATCAATGACCGTATTTAAAGCCGTATCAAAACCGATGGTTACCTCAGTACCAGGAATATCGTTATCAATTGTACCTGGTACACCTACACATGGAAAACCTTGTTCTGTTAAAGCTTTGGCACCCCGATAAGATCCATCGCCTCCAATTACGACCAAGCCATCAATTCCATGGGCTTTTAATTGCTCGATACCCTTCTGTTGGCCCTCTTTTGTTTTAAACTCTTCACACCGCGCAGAATAGAGCATGGTTCCACCACGATGGATAATGTCCCCAACTGAACCTAATTCTAGCTTTTGAATATTTCCACTAATTAAACCTGCATATCCACCATAAATTCCATAAACCTCTAATTCGTGGTAAATTGCCTTTCGAACTACTGCTCGAACAGCAGCATTCATACCTGGAGCATCCCCACCACTAGTTAAAACACCAATTCTTTTCATGTTGACACCGCCTAAATAAATTATAAGAAAATTTTAACAAAAAGTATGTAAAAAACTTAAAAAACCTTAAAAATAAAAGTTGACTTTCTTATTATGAACATTATGCTTGGGAATATTTCTAAAATAACATGAAGAATGATGTATAACAACTGAATCATTGACTTATTTTTTATAGACGGAATAATTCGCAAAATGCAACCGCTTCACTAGAGTTGAGGCACTTATTTCATAGATTTTTGGCTTTAGTCTCCCCAAAGATATACTACAGAAAATATAAAAAACCCGCGACTGTTATATAGCAGCCACGGGACTAGGTTCTCATTTGACTACACTTAACTCTGATGAAAATGTGTACTCACCGATTTTCTTGAATTTTTCATATCGATCGTCAACAAGTTCCTCTTCTGAGAGCTTGAGCAATTCTTTCAAAGAAGTAAAGATCATCTTATCAATTTCTTCGGATTGCATTTTAGTATCTCTATGTGCTCCACCTTTGACTTCAGGAATAATCTCATCAATAATTCCCAACTCTTTCAAATCTGGGGCTGTAATTTTCATTGTTTCGGCTGCCTTTTTTGCAAGAGACGCATCCCGCCATAAAATGGAGGCTGCACCTTCAGGAGAAATAACAGAGTAGGTTGAGTTTTCGAGCATGAAGAGGCGATTTCCAACACCTAATGCCAGTGCGCCACCACTTCCACCTTCCCCTATGACGATACAAATAACAGGAACCTTTAGGCTGGCCATTTCAAACAAATTTCTGGCTATAGCTTCGCTTTGTCCCCGTTCTTCTGCTGCCTTTCCTGGATATGCCCCTTTAGTATCAATAAAACAAACGATTGGGCGACGAAATTTTTCCGCTTGTTTCATTAGCCTTAAGGCTTTTCTATATCCTTCAGGATGTGGCATACCAAAGTTTCTTCGGATATTTTCCTTAGTATCTTTCCCACGTTGGTGACCAATCACGGTAAGTGGTAAACCATGAAACTTCGCTATTCCTCCAACAATCGCTTCATCATCTCTAAACGTCCTGTCCCCGTGCCATTCAATAAAATCGGTAAAAAGATGGGGAATATAATCTAAAGTTGTTGGCCGGTTCTGAAGTCGGGCTAACTGAACACGATCCCAAGGTTTCATATTTTCATATATGTCTTTTTCCAGCTTTTCAAGCCTAATTTCAAGCTTTGCTATTTCAGCTGTTAAATCCACATCAGATTTTACAGTGAATTCTTTCAACTCAGTAATTTTTTTCCTTAGCTCAATGACCGGGCGCTCAAATTCTAATTCTCCTACCATTGAAGCTCACCTCCCGGTTGGTGAATGTCTAGAATGGTTGTAACCTTTTCCCTTAATTCCTGCCTTGTTATAACTGCGTCTAATTGACCACACTTTAAAAGGAATTCAGCAGTTTGAAAATCCTCCGGAAGTTCTTCTCTAATTGTTTGTTCAATTATTCTTCGTCCAGCAAATCCAATTAGTGCCCCTGGTTCAGCAAGATTAATATCACCAAGTGAAGCAAAACTTGCTGAAACTCCGCCGGTTGTTGGGTGAGTCATAATTGAAATAATCAACCCACCATGGTCACTAAACCTTTTTAACGCGACACTAGTCTTGGCCATTTGCATCAAACTTAAGGCACCTTCTTGCATTCTTGCTCCACCTGATGCGGTAAAAATGATAAACGGTACAGATAACTCATCGGCCTTTTCAATTGCTCGAGTTATTTTTTCTCCAACAACAGACCCCATACTCCCCATTCGAAAAGTAGAGTCCATTATCGCCACTACCACTGTAAAATCATTTACTTTGCCGACTCCAGTTACAACAGCCTCATTTAAGCCTGTTTTTGCATGATCGCTTTCCAGTTTTTCCAGATAATCAGGAAACTGCAGTGGATTAGTTGAAATCATATTTTGGTTGATTTCCGCAAAACTTCCTTCATCAAGAAAACTGTCCATCCGTTCGTTGGAATTCATTGGATGATGGAATCCGCAATGTAAGCAAACCTTTAAATTTTTTATAAATTCTTTTGTATACATATTTTTTTTGCAATTTGGACATTTCGTCATGATTCCTTCAGGTACATCCTGATTTGCTGATTCTGAAGGAACAGTTGCATATTTCTTCTTTTTTGACTTTGTAAAAAGTTCTTTAAGCAAGGTGGAACCTCCCTTGTTGGTACGCTAAAAGTTAAGCAGGTAACAACATATCATTATTATCCCAAACCATTGGGAATGTCTAAGTGGCCAGACCACTCACATAAAATATTTTGCTTGTCTAACCATTATATGAGAGTGTCTATTAAAAATCTGTAGACTTATGTCGTTAGTATCCCGACATTTTTCTTAGTTCACTATAAGCAGCAATGATGGCTAGTTGATCCTTGGCAATTAATGCATCCACAAGAGCAGAATAATAAGTTGTTGGAATCGTGAACTCATGTGATGGCAATGAATTGTAGTATTCTTTTAAAATTAACCAGATTCTTAATAATAACCGATTTTCGGATAATTTAACAATGTTTAAAAAATATTCATCATCAGAAAAAGAGTTATTTTGGACCCATTTGTGAAATATATTTAACTTTTCATCATTATTTCTTTGAACAATAAGGAGTAAACTGTCTAATTCAATTAAATATTTCGTTTCAGGCACATCTTTTTTGGCTTGCTCATCTTGAAGTACAAATGTACTAAGTAATTCGACAAGTTGATGGCCACGAAAGTCTCGGATAAACGTTCCTTCCCCACGTCTTGTTTCGATTAAGCCTAAAAGCTCTAGCGAACGAAGTGCCTCTCTAACAGAAGAGCGCCCTACATTAAGGCGCTCTGTCAGTTCCCGTTCTGAGGGAAGTTTATCTCCAGACTTAAGATTGTCTGATTGGATCATCATTCTTAGTTGTTTGACTATTTCTAGATAAACTTTTGAATTTTGTGATGTATTCAAATTTTTGTCACTCACTCTTTCCAGTGGTAGCAAGCTTCCGTGTTTTTTCCTTAATCTCATCAAGATCAACTTTCAACCGAGCAACCCCAGTTTCCATTGCAGCTTGGGCTACTGCAGCAGCTACTGCCGGAGCAACACGAGGATCAAAAGGACCAGGGATTACATAATTAGCATCCAGCTCTTCTTCACTAACGAGGTTGGCAATGGCATGTACTGCAGCTACTTTCATTTCTTCATTGATATGAGTTGCACGTACATCCAATGCACCGCGGAAAATACCTGGAAACGCAAGGACATTATTTACTTGGTTTGGAAAATCTGACCTACCGGTACCAATGACCAATGCCCCTGCTTCTTTTGCGACATTAGGCATAATTTCAGGATTTGGATTAGCCATTGCAAAAATAGTCGGGTTTTCATTCATTGATTTGACCATGTCAGCGGTAAGTGCCCCTTCAGCGGATACACCGATAAATACATCGGCGCCTTGAATCACTTCAGCTAAACTACCAATCCGATTCTCTCGATTAGTAAACTTAGACACTTCATCCTTTACAGGGTTCATACCATTAGGGCGACCTTCATAGATTGCTCCCTTTGTATCACACATGATAATATCACGAACACCAAAGCTGTATAGGAGCTTGATGATGGCAATACCAGCAGCACCGGCACCATTGGCAACAATTCTAATTTCACTCATTTTTTTACCTGAAAGTTTTAGGGCGTTGACTAATCCAGCTACTGTAACAATTGCAGTCCCGTGCTGGTCATCATGAAATACAGGAATATTTGATTCCTTCTTCAAACGCTCTTCAATCACAAAACAGTTAGGAGCTGCGATATCCTCTAGGTTTACGCCACCAAAATTTGGTTCTAGTAGTTTTACTGTTTCGATAATCTTTTCGACATCTGTCGTATTTAAACATATCGGAAAAGCATCAACACCAGCGAAACTTTTAAACAAGACTGCTTTTCCTTCCATTACAGGAAGGGCTGCTTCAGGTCCAATGTTACCAAGTCCTAAAACAGCTGTACCGTCAGAAACAATTGCGACCATATTTCCCTTCATTGTGTAGTCATATACTGTTTCCGGTTTATCATAAATATCCTTGCAAGGCTCTGCTACACCTGGTGAATAGGCTAAACTAAGATCTTTTCCATTTTGAACTTTAACCTTTGAAATGATTTCTAATTTTCCTTTATTCATCCTGTGCATGTGTAATGCTTCTTCACGTAAAGTCAATTTTCCCACTCCCTCAATTGTTCCAAGAAATAGCGTACCCACTTTATTGAAATTTTTCACATGGTGGTCTGACCACGTTGTCTATATCAATATATACCATTCCTGATTTAGATGTAAAGCGACTATTTTTTCAAAATTACATTATCATTACCTAGGAAATTTTTCAATTCACCCATACATTTCTCAGATCCATTCATTCTATCCTCGTCTGATAATAATACGGTTTTTTCAGAACCTTCATAATGTAATACTACATTGATATCCCCTGAATGCTGTTTTACCAATGCTTTTAATTGTTGAAGATGTTCTGATGTTTGTTTACTAGGCACTAATTTTAAGAATAAGGTAGACTTATTAATTTTCGACAAAAAATCAGAAATACCCTTTCCATTTTTAATAATAAATTGGATTTTCCCTGCTCTTTCTTCAACATTTCCTTCTATCACGACTAATGTCCCTTGTTGAAGATTAATAGCAAATTTTTTGTAAGCATCAGGGAAAACGACTGCCTCTGCTTCTCCACTTTGATCACTAATAGATAAAAAGGCCATTGTATCCCCTTTTTTTGTGCGAATTTTCTTCACGTCATTAATGTAAACACCAGCAACTACCTTCTTTAAACCTGGGTGAAGTTCTGTAAGCTGTAAAGCACCAGCGACATGCAGTTGTTTCTCAAATGCAACAATGGGATGATCTGAAAGAAAGAGACCTAAAACTTCTTTTTCATAGTTCAATTTATTCTCAATGGATAATGGATCTACTTCAAAATATTTTGGTTTAATAATAAACTCATCGTCAGAAAATAAATCAGTTTGGGTTGAATCTAGGGGTTGCATTAGTTGAGCATGCTCAATGGCAACATCTAAGCTAGCTAAAAGAACCGCACGATCTTGACCAAACTCATCCATTGCACCTGAATAAATAAGAGATTCAAGTGTTTTTCGATTAACTGTTTTTATTGAAACTCGCATGCACAAATCAAATAAATCGCGGAAAGGCTTTATTCTACGTGCTTGAAAAATTTCCTTTAACGCATTGACACCCACTCCCCTAATTGCCGATAGACAATAACGGATAGCGCTGTTTTCAACATGAAAGGAATAATGACTCTTATTAATGGAAGGAGGTAACAGCTTAATTTCCATCTGTTGTAATTCACGAATAGACTGAACCAATTTTGCTTCATTTCCTATGATTGAAGATAAAAGGCTAGCCATAAAATGAACGGGATCATTCGCCTTTAAAAAAGCAAGTTGGTATGTTATAAGGCTATACGCAACAGCATGACTTCGGTTAAAGCCGTAATTGGCAAAACGAACGATTAAATCGTAAATCTCATCAGCCGTTTTCTCACTATATTGATTTTTCATGGCGCCCTTTACAAAATGATTTCGTTCTTTATCTAAGGCTTGTTTTTGTTTTTTGCTAACTGCCCTACGTAACAAATCAGCTTCCCCTAATGAGAAACCGGCCATACTAGAAGCGATCTGAATAATCTGTTCTTGATAGACAATGACCCCGTATGTGTTTTTTAGAATGGGCTCTAAATCAGGGTGTGGATAGGCGATTTTCTCAACGCCGTGCTTTCGATTGATAAATAACGGAATATTTTCCATTGGGCCCGGACGATACAATGCATTGACAGCGACAATATCTTCAAAAGAGGTCGGCTTAAGCTGCTTTAATACCTTTCTCATTCCATCTGACTCAAGTTGAAAAATACCTGTGGTGTTCCCTTTACCCAATAAATCGAAGGTTTTTTTGTCACCTAAAGGGATGGTCCGACTATCGATCTTTTTACCAGTGTGACGGTGAATGGAGGATAAGATGGACTCCATCAAAGAAAGATTTCTTAAACCAAGAAAATCCATTTTCAACAACCCAACATCTTCTAAGTATTCCATTGAATATTGCGTTAAGTACACTCCATTATGGCCAGATTGAATTGGGACTGACTGTACTAAAGGTTGTTCGCTAATGACCACACCTGCAGCATGAATGGATGTATGTCTCGGCAATCCCTCAAGTTTTTTGGCTGTAGCAAACAAAAGCTGATGTTGTTCAGATTCCTCGACGAACTTTCTAAGCGGTTCTGATTCAAGATAAGCATCCTTCAAGCTAATTCCTACCCTTGGAGGAATATACAATGAAAGCTGATCCACTTCTTTGGGATTAAAACCAAAAACTCTTCCCACATCCCTTATAGCTGCTTTAGCTGCAAAAGTTCCAAACGTGATAATCTGAGCTACATGAAGTTCTCCATATTTTTTGGAGACATATTGAATCACCTCTTCACGTCTTGTATCTGGAAAATCGATATCGATATCCGGCATTGAAATCCGTTCAGGATTCAAAAATCGCTCGAAAAGTAAATGATGTCCGATTGGATCCACTTCGGTAATTTGTAAAACATACGCCACCATTGAACCTGCTGCTGAGCCTCTTCCAGGTCCTGTTAATATTCCTTGTTCCCGTGCGAATCTCATAAAATCCCAGACGATTAAAAAATAATCACTAAACTTCATCTTATTGATGATGCTTAGTTCATATTGTAGTCTCTTTCTATGTAGATTTGTCGGACTCTGATACCTTTTTTGAAATCCTTCCATACAAAGTTTTTCAAGGAGGTGTTCGGCAGTTTGTCCATCCTCGCTTGGATATTTCGGTAGACGTTTTTGATTAAGATCTAACTTCACTTGGCATCTCTGAGCAATTTTTATGGTGTTTTCCAAAGCATCCGGAAACTCAGAGAAAAGTTCTACCATTTCCTTAGCATCTTTTAAGTAGTATTGATCTGTCTCTAAACGTTCACGGTCATCATCCTGAAGTTTCACTCCATTCTTAATGGCAAGTAAACATTCATGAGCAAACCCATCCTCTTTTTCTAAAAATTGAACTTGGTTGGTGGCCACCAGTTGTGTCCCAGTGACTTTGGAAAGCTGAATCAATGACGAGATTAACTCCTTTTCCTTCGCAGTCCCATGGTCCTGAAGAGATAAATAAAAATCCCTTTCGCCAAAAATCCCACTGTATAAATCAACAAGTTTCTTTGCGCTCTCCATATCATCATTTAATAGGTGGCCCTCAATTTCTCCTTCAAGACCTGGGGTCAAGGCGATGAGCCCGCTTGAATAGTGCTTTAGCCATTTAATCGGGATTCCATGTGAAGATTTTGTTTGAATTGTACTTGTTATTTTCAGCAGATTTTGAAAGCCAGTTAGATCTTTCGCCAGCAAGACAAGTGGATAAGCTTGCGTCTCGTCCATTTCACTGACAACATCTACAGTCAATCCAATAATGGGTTTAATAGACTGTTTGAGACATTCTTTATAAAAGGCTATTGTGCCGTACATAACATTCCTATCAGTTAAAGCTATCGTCGAAAATCCTTTTGCCTTTGCATCCTTAACAAGCTGGGGAACTGTGGCAGTACTGGATAATAGGCTATAAGAACTGTATACATGTAGGTGAATATAAGACAAGTTTCCTCACACCCTTATCACTTCTATCTATTTTAATTATAAAGTTAAACATCTAATTTAGAAAAGAAAATATGTTCCTATTTTTAAAATCATCCACAATACATTTATTTGCATTTGATAAAATCATATTCTCAAAGGTTTGTCCATAAAATAGAATATGTCTCTCAAAAAAAGGACGGGTGATTTCGTGAAGGAAGCAACTTTTTTTCCCTCGGTTATTGAAAGCTATTTGATCGCTTTAGGAGTCATACTTGGAGGATCGTTAATTGGTGGTTTGGCTGCCTTCCTTACCGGAAGCCCACCATTAACAGCCGTTTATCGTCTCTCAAACTCAATTAGAATTTGGGCCATTGTAGCTGCAATCGGGGGAACCTTTGATACGGTTTATAGCTTTGAAAGAGGGTTTCTTGATGGAGAAACAAAAGATTTATTTAAACAGTTTTTACTGATTCTAACTGCCATGGGTGGTGCCCAAACAGGCGCTGCCCTTATCAATTGGCTTACACAGGAACATATCTCACCATGAGAGTGCCACCTTATTACCGTAAACCCTCATGGCAACAATTTTTTGCAGGGTTAGCGCTTGGCAGTGTGATTAGTTGGTGTGTCTTTCTTTATATTTTTGGTGTTTGGCAGGAAAAGCAATCTAAGCAAATTCAAAAACAAAAAGAAAAGATTATCGAGATGAAAGGTGATATTAACATTTGGCAACGAGAATTTCAAACTTTAAACAAAAAAAATATCGATCAAATGACCTTACAGGAAATTAAGATCAAGGTTATTAATTCGGAGAAGTATGACTTAGACCCTTTAAGCGTTTATCAAATTGAAGAAGGGGTAAAAGATGATTTCAATATGCTTATTGCCAAGGATTTGGAAACAGTTTACAAAAGCAGAGAATTATTGCGGAGAGTGATTGAAAATAAAGTAGTGAAGGTGAATGGAAAACGGTACCGCTTTGAAATAAAGGAAATCTTCATTTATACGACACTATCGATTCAACTAGACATTCATTTAGAAGAATAAAGGGAAGAGGCTGGCCTATTTTTTCCAGCCCTTTTCCTTATTATTTACATAATTCCTCAATATCACGAATGACATGATCGACTTCATCCCATGAATGAATTGATGCCCCTGCTGCAAGTGGATGACCTCCACCTTTATACTTTTTAGCAACACCATTGATTACTGGACCTTTTGACCGAAGTCTAACTCGAATTTGGTCATCCTCTTCAATGAAGAAAACCCAGGCCACAACTCCTTCAACATTACCTAAAACGCTTACTAATAAAGATGCCTCTGAAACCTTCGCATCAAATTTTTGTAGTAGCTCTTTAGATAAGATCATCGAGGCAACCCCAGTTGGTCTTACCTCAAAATTTTGCAGAACGTATCCATTTAATTTCACAATATTGGGCTTTAGTTCATACATCTTATCGTAAAGCTCTGTTCTAGAAAATTTATAATGAATCAGTTCGCCAGCATATAAGAATGTCTTATCCGTTGTACTTGGATAAAGAAATCTGCCAGTGTCCCCAACAATTCCTGCGTATAGAAGTCTCGCCGAAGCATCATTAATGGTTAAGCCTTGCTCCTTTGCCAACTCATAAATCATTTCACTAGTTGAGCTTGCACTTGTTTCGACCCAAACAATATCACCATAAGGATCTTCATTTGGATGATGATCAATTTTGATTAGCATTTCTCCTGTGGTATATCGTTGATCACAAACCCTCTCTTCGTTTGCTGTATCACACACGATAACGAGCGCACCATTATAGGTTTCTTGTGGGATAGAATCTAACCTTCTTAAAAATTGGAGCGATTCCTCTTCCTTACCAACTGCGTATATTTGTTTTTCCGGAAAGTTTGCTAATAATAATTCTACCAGTCCACATTGTGACCCATATGCATCAGGATCAGGACGGACATGGCGATGTACAATAATTGTTTCATACTTACGGATGGCTTCTAATATTTTTTCCTTCATAATTGACTCCTTTATATGAAAATTCAAAATCTATTGCTTGATAATGGTATTTTACTTGAAAGATAGTTAAAATAGGGAGAGATTATCAATGCTTGGAGGAAAGTAAAAATGCCGATTCTTGTTTTTTTGATTGTGCTCTCACTCACACTATTTCTATTTTATAAAACAAAGTATTTTCGTTCCCGTCGCCCTGCTGAACGAAATTGGCTTTCAGCAAAATCGAGTATGACACTTGGTCTTTTTGTTGGTCTGTTCGGAATTAACCAACTCTTTTTATTCCATACCACGGTTACTTATGTGGTCTCAGCTCTTTTTATTATCATTGGAGGTCTAAGTGTGCTTAACGGAATAAAAGCATATAAGTTTTACCTACCTTATGCACAACAAGAAGCAGAAGAATGGAGACAGAAATAACCATACTCTTTGTCGTTAACATATGTTTTAAGCTGATCTACAAGTTCAAGTAGGTCAGCTTTTTTTAACTCCGGTCGATCAATTGACACATCATCAATGCTTTCCCCACTAAAACACCATCATTAAAAATTTCTACATCCACTTTCCCAAATTTCCGGCCAACATCCAATATTTTTGGACATACTTCAAGTACACTTTCGATTTGAACCGGCTTAAGATAATAAATGGTCATATTTTCAACAACCAGATCGCCCTTTTTTGAGCTTCTCAAGACTCTATTCGATGCCTCCGTAACAATCGTTGCTAATACTCCATAAGAGATTGTCCCTAGATGGTTGGTCATTTGTGGGGTAACTTGACATCGATATACATCTTCCCCTTTTGGTTTTCCTTGAATAAGAGTGAGTTGGCTAGTCACTGTATCATCAATTGTTTCCCCAACCTGAGGTTGTCGCTGAACCATTTGCAAAGCCTTTAGGACATCCTGCCTAGAAATCATTCCCTCTAATTTGTTAGAGTCATCGACTACAGGAAGAACTTCAATTCCTTCCCAAACCATCATATGTGCTGATGATGCAACACTCGTTTTCCCACTTACCGTCATTGGATTCTTCGTCATTATTTTATCAATTTGAGTATCCTGATCATTACCAATTACGTCCTTCGCTGTTATCATACCTTGAACCTTCATATTATGATCAACAACCGGGAACCGGCTATGCAATGTTTCACGGTTATGAAGATACCAATCGGAAATTTTTTCATCCGTTTTTAAAAAGATGGTGTTTTCTAGCGGTGTTAAAATATCTTCAACGAGAACAATCTCTTTTTTTATCAGTTGGTCATAGATAGCCCGATTGATCATCGTTGCCACAGTAAAGGTATCATAGCTGGTAGAAATCACTGGCATTTGAAGTTCGTCTGCTAATTTTTTTACATGATCTTCTGTATCAAAACCTCCAGTTATTAATACAGCCGCACCTGCCTTTAAAGCAAATTCATGGGCTTTTGTACGATTCCCGATAATCAGTAGATTTCCCGCGCCCGTGTATCGCATCATGGCTTCAAGCTTCATCGCACCAATGACAAATTTATTGAGAGTTTTATGTAATCCCGCTCTTCCGCCGAGTACTTGGCCATCTACAATATTGATTACCTCGGCGAAGGTGAGTTTTTCAATATTTTCCCTTTTTTTTCTTTCAATTCGGATTGTACCTACCCGCTCAATGGTACTAACATATCCTTTATTTTCAGCATCTTTTATTGCTCTGTAAGCAGTCCCTTCGCTTACGCTCATTGCTTTGGCAATCTGGCGAACCGAAATTTTTTCACCCACTGGCAGTTCATCAATATATAGCAAAATTTGTTCGTGTTTTGTAGCCAAGTGCTTCACCCTTTTTCTAGTATTTCCGAAAGTTTAAATTCATCTAGTAAAAATACTTATTCTTATATTATAAGGTGAATAGTTGCTTGATTCAATTTTATATATTGATGAACTTATGAAGTTAGCCGTGGAATGAGCGAATTTTCCTTTTTGAACTCAACTTTTGTGATGTCCCTCGGTCATTTTTCTGCCGTTTTGGTGTGTACAGCAATGCTGACAGGTTCCCAGCAATCACAAACATTGCAAATAAAAACCATGCACTCGCAAAGGCACCCTCACCGCCAGTAGCAAATAAGGAGAGCTTAGGGATTGCGTAATAGATCATACCGCAACATAATAACAAACATAGCAAGTATCGATTTCTGTTCAATGGTCCCACTCCTTTCTAGTTGGCTTGTTTCATCATATGCAAAGGAATGAAAAAAAAGTAACTAATTAAATCAATCGTTTTGCCTAAAGTTGATATTCGTCACCTGGCTGTAAAACCAATCCTTGTTCTTGTTCCAGCATCTCAACAAATTTATTAGGATCTTGGACAATTGGAGGAAATGTATTGTAATGAATGGGCACAACTTTTTTTGCCTTAAGATATTGAGCAGCCACCGCTGCATCATCAGGCCCCATTGTAAAGTTATCTCCAATTGGCAAGAAAGCAAGGTCAATTGGGTGACGTTCACCGATTAATTTCATATCAGAAAATAATCCTGTGTCACCTGCGTGATAAATCGTTT
>CAURFY010000020.1:0-15053 GCA_963524115.1 uncultured Bacillus sp. | reverse complement strand
CATCACATTTATCTCCCCATATGTAATGTTCTGCGTTCTGTTTACTTATCTTCATTTCTCCCACTCCTTGTTGTTAATCAGTCGCCCCCCGTTCAGTGAAAAAGACTTAAATATTACTAAATGAATGTCCTTCACTCTCTAATACTAACCTTGCTTTCTCTATAGAATGGCTTTTAACAAGGAAGTAATCAGTATTAAAAGTAGAGATGGCAAAGATGCTTATCTTATTTTCTGCTAATGGATTAGCTAAAGAAGCTAATATACCAGTTAGTCCAAAGTCTAAAATACCCTCTACTTTTATACATTTCCAGTCATTTTCAAATTCCTTAAAATCCTCATTAGTCGGTAAACATTCTGAGGCACATACGATAGAAAGTTCTTCATTTGTACGAGTAATAGAAAATACATCACAATTAGTTACCCAAGATGGCATTGTTTCTGTTGGCGAAAGTTTAATAACAGAAAAGGTTGACTCTAAAATTTTTAATTTCATCTTTCCACCACTCCTTTTAGAGTTATTTTATAATTTTTTATTATTAGCTTTAATGTTCTCTCCCATAATACTTGCAATTTCTCCTGAATTATATTGGTTGCTGGTTCTTAATCCTTCAACAAGTTTTTGTTGTCTTTCTATCGAATGATTTTGGTTTAACTTCCATTTTCCTTCAATCTTATTAATTGAGATTTCAAATCCAACTATACCGTTCATTAAACCATCTATAAATTTATTATCGAATTTAGCATTCCATGGGTTACGCATAGATGCTTCATAATATTTAACGGTCTTATCCAATAATTTAACTATTTCTTCTTTTTCATCTATTATTCTAACCGTTCCATAGACATGAACTGCTACATAATTCCAAGTAGGTACTGTATTCCCTTCGTTATACCAAGTTGGCGATATATAAGCGTGTGGTCCAGAGAACACAATAAGAACATCTTTATTATTTAAGTTCTTCCAATGAGGATTCAGTTTTGCCATATGGCTAATTAAAACACCCTCACCTACATTTTCATCAACCAAAAAAGGTAAATGTGTTGCAAACGGACCATTTTCTTCCTGAGAAAACAAAATTCCAAAGCTGTTCCCCCTTATAAAATCAAATAATTTGGTTTTATCACTTACTTTAAATTCTTTTGGTATGTACATGAATTATCCCCTTCTTCATTACAAATAATTATACATATATTGGAATTTTTATACAATAACTTGTTTGAAATTATCTCTTTGGCTAATTGAATTATTCTGCCCCTTTATTTTAAGTGAAAGCCCTCATAATCTCTTAACTCATACCTATTTTCTGTTCAACAATCTGGCCCTATCGTTGAATATACAGGTAACGGTGGCCTGAGGGACCTCCCAAGTCCAGCTTCTCCCGCAGGAGTCGCACCCTCCACACCAATTAACATAGTGCTCAAATCAACATTAAGCTTCGACACAACTTCTTATTAGAAGATTTAGATCATCATTGTGAACAATACAAACTGTTAATTTATATAATATTATTTTTAATGATGGTTATGTGAAAATACTGAAAATTTCAATTAAATGCCACAAATAATTCCAGACTTAGTTTACTAATATAATATAATAAATATAGATAAGACAAAATTCTCCCACTCTTTAAACCTCAACTTCCAGAGATATCACAGATACAAAACTAATATGGCGTTTCACACCACCATCTACCCTGAAAATACATTCAAAGTACAACCCTAACCTAATAAATTCGGTGTGAGCAGAGCTTGGCTTCACCTATTTCATACAAAAAATGTATATTTTTCAATCAAATCGGAAATGCAAATTCACCTTTTCGGCGCTATCCACTTTTCCATAAAAAAGGGAGTTCACAGAAAGGAATGATTTAAGATGGGGAATCTAACAATTTTAGATTGGCAGCGTGATGCGGGATGAGAAAAACATTCGTTAAAACACTCGGGAAAGTTATAGAACAACTCGATTTGGTCATTGAAGAAAAATGGATTTATGCCTATTACTCCCGTGCCGGAAAAGAGAAAACAGCGTATATACTTAAAAACGGAAGTAAGACAACAGAAGAATATTTAAATAGTTTTTTAGAAGATAATCATGTTTCGGAAGATCTAAAAACAGACATAAAAAAATACTTAAACTCCGGGAGTAGTAAGAAAGAAGATAATTTGCAAAAGTTTTCAATATTCCTTATTAAGGCGTTATCCTATAACGTTGTAATTGGTATGATTATGGGACTGTCTATATTTGGTGGATATAAATTAGGTGCCATTGCAGATACTAGGTTTGATATCTATCCCCTTTTTACGATCATCGGGGTTTTATTAGGGTTAGTCCTCGGAGGACTAGTAAGCTACGTCATGATTATGAAATACATGCACCAATCAGAGGATGGTGAGCATACGGTGTCTCCTAGCTATTTTATCGAAAAAAAACAGAAAGCACAAGGAACAGAAGTGGAGACAAATGATCCTTTAGTTCACATTTCATTAGATGAGGTACGCCATGCAATCCGTAAGTTCTCAGAGCATTTACCAAAAGGAACTTTCCGCACTATCCTTGTTAATGATGATTTCACTATTGATTTCTCACAGCTTGTTCCATATTTAAACGGGATTCCATCACAAAAATTTTACATGTCAAAAGAAACCTATGATGTTTTCGATGAAAGCGAAAAGGAAATCCCAGAAATCATGGATAAAGTACAGAAGGCTGTTGATCATTATTTTAAAGATCATAAGCAGTACCCAACTTTAAATTATGACCCCCTTAATCGAGTAAACTGTTTCGAACTTATTCAGGAAAAATATTTAGATTTTCATCCAGAAGTGGAATTTTACATTACTGATTACGATGGTATTATTTCTCACATTAAACCAAACAGATCAAATAATCATGTAGATTAAATATTATCCCAGTATTGGTATATTGTTTCCGGCAAATTGATTTAAAAACCAATCTATAGCCAAATATCCCTTATGACTTCACGTTACCCAAGTTTCTTATGGGTAACGTTTTTTATTTTGAATAAAACAAGTCAATTTTCATGTTATATTTTCTAACACAAATTTATAGAAACTTCTGAAAATCACTTGACATCAGATTATTCTACGTTAAAATTAACCATAAGATATCATTGTTATATTTCCTAACACATCGTTGTAAGTAAATATAACAAATAAGGAGGAAGATACAATGGATGCTACATTTTTAATGAACAGCATGTGGGTCATGTTAGGTGCAGTTTTAGTCATTTTCATGTTAGGTGGATTTATCCTCCTAGAAGCAGGATCAACCCGAATGAAAAACGCCGGCCACATTGCTGGTAAAACGATTTTTACATTTGGTATTGCTTCGTTAGTGTACTGGGCAGTAGGATACGGTTTTACTTTCGGCAAAGATGCTAATTTATTCGTTGGACTTTCTGATTTCTTTTATTCAGGATCACAAGTAAAAGGAGCAAGTCTCTCAACGCCAGTCTTCTTTCTATTCCAGTTAGCTTTTGCTGGTATTTCCCTTACCATTGCATTTGGTGGTTTTGCAGAAAGAGCAAAATTATCCGTTTATTTATTCTTCGCACTCCTATTTTCAGCAATCGTATACCCTGTCATAGCTCATTGGATTTGGGGCGGAGGTTGGTTAGCTGAAGACGGCAATCAAGACTTTGCTGGATCAACTGTAGTCCATTTAACCGGTGCGATGGCAGCATTAGCCGGAACAATTTTATTAAAGCCAAGAATTGGAAAATTTAATAAAGATGGTTCACCCAATAATATATATGGTCATAATCAAGTATATACTGCGTTAGCTGTACTCATTTTATGGGTCGGTTGGTTTGGATTTAACGCTGGTAGTACCCTAAGTGTTGATAGTGCTTTCTTTGGATTTGTCGCTTTAAATACAAATCTCGCAGCTGGTGCTGGTGCTGTTTCTGCTTTAATTATCTCTTGGATTGTTCTTGGAAAATCAGATGTTCCTACTATGTTGAATGGTGCATTAGCAGGTCTTGTTGCCATTACCGCTTCCTGTGCATTCGTTGATACTTGGGCAGCTGTAGTAATTGGTTTAATCGCTGGAGTACTAGTATTCTATAGCGCTAGATTCTTTGAAAAAAGAAAAATTGATGATCCCATTTTCGCCTTATCTGTTCACGGAACTGCCGGAGTTTGGGGCACTTTATCAACCGGCTTCTTCGCTACAAAGGAGCTTGCAACAGTAGGTAAACCTGGTTTATTCTATGGTGGAGGATTTCATCAACTTGGGGTTCAAGCCTTAGGGGTAGTTTCTTCCGGCGCTTTTGCATTTATCGTATCTTTCGTTATTTTATTGATTGCGAAAAAGGTACTTAATGGACTTCGTGTATCTGAGGAAGAAGAAATTATGGGGCTAGATATTAGTGAACATGGAAGCTACGGATATCCTGAAGTTTTCTTATCAAATGATAAAAGTGTAAATTCATAATCCTAAAAAGCCTCTTATATTAGAGGCTTTCCCTTTTTCAAGCGTGAAGGATGTGTTGTAATGGCAACCGAGTTTCAATCTTATGAATCAATAAAAAGATGGAAGGATGAACATATTTCAAAGTTTCGGTCTGATACACATACCTTAAATTCATTTCATGACCATGTCATGCAAAAGGTATATACACTGTCGATCAATCGCTTAAATAAAGGAAATCCTCCATGTCTGTTTTCATGGTTTATAACAGGAAGCGGCGGTAGATTTGAACAAGGACTAATTAGCGACCAAGACCATGGTTTAGTATTTGAATCACCGGCCAACAAATCAAAGGAATACTTTAAATCTTTAGGTGCGGAGATTTCCTATGGATTAAATATAGTTGGTTACCCTTATTGCGAAGGAAACGTAATGAGCTCAAACCCGTTATGGTGCAAATCAATTGATGATTGGAAGGAACAGCTTTATCAATGGATGGAAGAAGGAAGTTGGCAAACAATCCGAAACCTGCAAATATTTTTCGACTCAAGGTCTCTGATTGGAGACACCAGCTTAATCACTTCATTAAAAGACTTCATCTTTGCGTATCAAAAAGCAAATCCGCTACTCACGAAACGTTTAATGGAGAATGTCATGCATGTAAAACACGCTGTTGGCCCTCTCGGACAAATCATCGTTGAAGAAAAAGGGCAGCACGTCGGGGCAATTGATTTAAAATACTCTGCTTTCATTCCTTATGTAAACGCAGTTCGCCTTTTGTCGATAAAAGAAGGCATTAAACAAACTTCAACACTACTTCGACTTGATCAACTAATGGAAAAAAATGATTATAACGATGTATTAGTAATTTATAAATCCAATTTTCTCCGACTATTAGAGTTTCGATTATCATTATTCAATATGGAGGATTCATACGATGATGTCCATTATCTTCAAATTCAAAAGCTTCGTCGTGAGGAGAAAAAAGAAATCAAACGTATTTTGAAAGATGGGAAGAAACTACATCAATACGTCAATGGGATCATCGAAAAAGGGTGTTAAACAATGGCATTTGAACCATTTTACCATTTAATGAGAGGTTTACAAGGAAGAGTATTAGGCGGTGCCCAAGGGCAAAACGCCCAACAAATAGCTTTTCTTCGCCAACTCCAAAGGGAACTTAATTCGGAAGACAAACTTAAGATTCCTCTAGAAGAGTTAAATGTCGTTGTTTTTGATATTGAAACAACAGGCTTCTATCCTGATCAAGGGGATGCCATTATCTCATTAGGAGCAATCCGGGTTAGCGGGAATAAGATTCAAGAAGGTGACGAATATTATTCCCTTGTTCGTTACGAAAAAGCACTATCATCCAAAATCATCGAACTAACTGGAATTACCAACAACCAACTCAATGAGGCTCCTCCATTAGCAGAAGTATTGATTAATTTTTTTAAGTTTGTAAATGACAGCACACTAGTTGCGCATCATGCAAGTCACGAGAAAAGTTTTTTACAACATGCTAGCTGGAAATTATATCGTACCCATTTTAAACATCGTATTGTTGATACCTCTTTTTTATATCGAGTAGCTGAGCCGAACGAAAAATTGATCAGACTGGAAGACTTCTGTGTTCATAATGGAATTCCGATTGAGGACCGCCATCACGCCTTAGGTGACGCAAAATTAACAGCCAAACTTTGGTGTCTTTATCTAAATAAGCTGCAAGAAGCTGGCTATAAAACATTAAAAGAAATTTATGAACACGTCGCAAGGCTGTAAAAATCCCGAATCAAATTCTTCGGGATTTTTTTGTTGCTTATATTTTAAAAAATATAACTATATTGGGCTTTGGGACAAACTAACGGAAAAAGGAGGAATTACAATGTCAAGACGAAATAAAATTCTCGTACCAGAAGCCAGAGCTGGCTTAGATCAACTTAAGGCAAGGCTAAATAACCAAACCGATCCTGATAATGTAAAGTATGAGATAGCAAGAGAAACAGGAGTCCCGCTTAAACACGGTTATAATGGCGATTTAACCACCAGACAAGCAGGAAAAGTCGGCGGGAAAATTGGCGGCAATATGGTTCGTGAGCTAGTCAAAATGGCCCAGCAATCACTGAATAATAAAGGTAACTAAATCTGTTGGACCTATGGTTGGCTTGGCGTATGCACTAATCAGCAAAAGAGACGCTTAAAACCCAGATGGGTTACAGCGCCTCTTTTTTCAATTGACTTCCATATAGTCCATAATAAAATCCCTTTTCCGCCAACAAGGACTGGTGTGTCCCCTTTTCAATTAACAACCCTTGATCCAAAACAAGGATTTGGTCTGCTTGTTGAACCGTGTTCAAACGGTGGGCGATTACAAAACTTGTTCTACCCTTCATCAACCTTTGCAACGCCTCTTGTATTTTTATTTCAGTGATCGTATCAATATTACTTGTTGCTTCATCCAATATTAAAATGGCTGGGTCTGTTAGAATAGCTCGAGCAATTGATAGTAGTTGCTTTTGCCCTTGGCTGATTCCACTACCATCCTGTTTCAAAATTGTCTCGTATTTTTCCGGAAGCCTCATTATAAATGAATGGGCATTAGCTAATACTGCCGCTCGCTCAACCTCTTCATCAGTTGCATCCAGCTTCCCATAACGAATATTTTCCCTTATCGAAGCTTCAAACAGAAAAGAATCTTGAAGTACAAATCCTAGATGACCGCGCAAATTCTCCCGTTTAATGTTCTTTATTTCTTGCCCATCAATTAAGATACTCCCACTATCTGTTTCATAAAACCGGGCCAATAAATTAATGATTGTCGACTTACCAGCTCCAGTCGGTCCAACTAAAGCAATTGTTTGACCTGTGAGTGCATGAAAGCTGATGTCTTTCACTGTGTCGCCTTCTTTTTCATAAGAAAACTTGACATTTCGAAATTGCACTTCTCCTTTAAGGTTAGATACGATACCGGCATCCTCCTCGTCACCCGATTCAACTACTTCATCTAATATTTCAAAAACCCGCTCTGCTCCAGCCACTGCTGAAAGAAGCGTATTGAATTGGTTGGCCAAGTCATTGAGGGGTCGGGTAAATTGTCTGGCGTACTCTGTAAACACAACAATTACCCCTATCGTAATCGCTCCTTTAAGAGCCAAGATGCCACCAACCCCTGCGATTATGGCAAAGCTTAAATTATTTAAAACATTCATCACTTTTGGGATAAACCCTGA
This sequence comes from uncultured Bacillus sp., assembly GCA_963524115.1. GTDB lineage: Bacteria > Bacillota > Bacilli > Bacillales > Cytobacillaceae > Bacillus_BU. Next base: position 7,391 of record CAURFY010000020.1, on the reverse strand, counting down.
AATAGTCTGTGCCCAAAATCCAGATTCCTTTAACTGCTCATTTTTAACCATAAAATCAGCAATCACTTTTTTCTCACGTGAAAATGTTTTTACTATCCTCTGCCCAGAAATGATTTCCTCAATAAAGCCATTTATTTCACCTAGGTTTCGCTGTTGTTCTTTAAACGACTTTCCTGTTCGTTTCGTTATCCATTTCATCCCAACGAACATTAATGGAACAATTAATAGCGTGATCAATGTTAATAAAGGGCTTAGCCAAAGCATTACTGAGATGGTTCCTATAAGCATAAGGATGCTGGTTGAAATTTGAATCACCGAACTGTTTAGAGTAGAACTAACATTTTCGATATCATTTGTTACACGGCTCATAATTTCCCCATGCTGACGTTTATCAAAATAACGAATCGGGAGTCGATGTAATTGTTTAAATAAATCAGTTCGGAGTGAATACACTGTCCTTTGGGCGATTCCAATCATCCAGTAGTTTTGCAAAAAGCTTGTGATTGCATAAAACACATAAACAAAGACCAACCCTAATAACAGTGGTAAAAGACCCTTTGTATTATGAGTAACAATATAATCATCTATTGCTTTTCCAATTAAGACCGGGCCTAATAATCCCAAGCTAGTCGAGATCACAATCATAATCATAACAACCGTAAATAAACCCTTTTTGCGAGATAAATAAGCCCAAAGTCGTTTGATAGTAGCCAACCAGTTTGTCGGCTTGCCTTTTATTTTTTTAATAGGTGTTTGTGCTTTGTCTCTTTGTTTATCCCTTTTATATTGGAAAGGTTTTCTAAGTTCACTGAGCATGTTTAACTCTCTCCTCTCCAAATTGAGAGTGATAAATTTTCCTATATAATGCTGACTCGTTCAGCAGAATATCGTGGTTACCTTGGGCAATTAGTTTCCCGTCTTCTAAAAGTAAAATGATATCTGCACCCATAGCCGTACTAATTTTTTGCGTAATAATGAATGTCGTACATGTATACTGTTTGATCGCCTCAAGCAATTTTGCCTCTGTTTTCAAATCCAAAGCACTAGTACTGTCATCAAATAGAAGAATTTTGGGTCTCCTGATTAAGGCCCTCGCTATCGACAAACGCTGTTTTTGCCCACCCGATAGGTTTACTCCCATTTGACCAATCACAGCATCATATTGTTTTGGTAACTTAAGGATTGTCTCATGAATCTGGGCATCCTTTGCTGCTATGACGATCTCTTCATCGGAGGCACTCTCTTTCCCCCATGCCAGATTTTCTTTGATTGATCCCGAGAATAACAAAGCCTCTTGCGGAACAAAGCCGATTTGGTTACGAAGCATGATCGGATTTATTGACCTGATATCATGGTCATCAATATTTATTGTACCTTCACTCACTTCGTATAATCGCGGAATGAGCTGAAACAAGGAGGTTTTTCCAGATCCAGTTGCCCCTATTAGCGCAACCATTGAACCCGGGTTTACCGTGAAAGATATATGATCAAGAACCTGCTCATTCGTTCCAGGATAACGAAATGACACCTCATCAAATTGTACTTTCCCCTCAGCATTAAACTGTTCCTTATCATCCTCGTCAGATCTATCCTCATTTTTTATCTGTGCATCCAACACTTCCAGAATCCGTTGTCCTGAGGCTTTTGCCCTTGAGAAGACAAGGATAATCATCGAAAATATTGATAATGAGGAAGCAATTCTTGTTCCGTAATTCACGACTGCCACCACTTCACCGACCTTAGTCTCACCAGCGCCTACCTGAATACTCCCAAACCATAAAACACCGAGAATACAAATATTCATCACCATCAACAAAAATGGCATCGTGAACTCAATTAATCTTAACGCAGAAACCGTTCGCTTCATCAGATCATCATTCGCCTCTTCGAAACGTTTTCCTTCGTGTGAACCTCTTAACAATACTTTAATCAATCTCATACCCACTAAGTTTTCCCGCATCACACTATTGACGCGATCAAGCTTACCTTGAGAGGATCGAAAAAGCTTGCCCGCTTTTTTCAATGCCCATCTTAAAAATAAGACTAAAATAGGAACCACCGTAATCAGAATCAAAGCAAGTTTATAGTTCACAATAAAGGCCATCATGATGCCACCAATCACAAACAAGGGGGCACGTAACATAACCCGCAGGCCCATAAAAACAGTGTTTTGAATTTGGGTAACATCATTCGTCATTCTCGTTATTAAGGAGGATGTAGGGAACTTTTGAAAATCCTCAAAATTTAGTGACTGTACACTTTCAAATAAACCTTTTCGAATATCATGTCCAAAGCTTTGCCCTGCGTGTGCCGCATAAAAGGAGTTAAGTACACCAGATACAAATGATAAGAGTGAGATCCCGATCATGATCCCTCCCCATCGTAATACAATATGGAGATCCTTTTGTAATACACCGTGATCAATAATTTTTGACATAAACAATGGCATAAGCAACTCTACGATGAGTTCGAAAAGCATAAAAAATAATGCGACTACAATCGAGAGTTTATATGGCTTAAGGAAGGATAAAAGCTTTTTCATGAAAAAACCTCCTGGGATGTTCAGGTGACGGGACAGTTGTTCGTCATTTACAAAATATATTTCGCAAAGCTAAAGAGCATGTGTCTTCCATGATATAACTTTTTGATGTTTTTTTGAAACGAATTGACTTCATTTAAGTTACTTCAAAATAAAAAGACGTTACTCAATAATGAGTAACGCCCTCTAAAATCAGTATAATTTGCATTATCCTAAAAATAATATAATCCCATTGGTAATTTTAGTCCTAAGTAGATTAAAACAGCTAGGGTAATGATAAACAGGATCCATAAAGGGGCCGTTGACTTACCTTTTTCTCTCCAAGCGATCACCATTTCAAATACTCCAATCATCAACATTCCAACAACAGCTTTTAATATATATAAAAACGTCATTTTGTAAACCACCATGAATAACATGAAACCAGTTGCTAGAACCAGTATATATGAAATTCGTAATACCATTTGCCAAATTTTAATATTCTTCCCTTTACTTTGTTGGAAAATCGTGATGAAGAATAAAATACAAGTTAAAACTAATGTTGTTAAGTGTGCGTGTGTCATAATGTTGTTTCCTCCTAGGATTCTTTAAATCGGTAGCCTGCGCCCCAAACTGTTTCAATATAATCCGGGTTAGACGGATCGCGCTCTATTTTTTCACGGATCTTGCGAATATGAACGGTAACGGTAGATACATCTCCCGAACTGTCATAACCCCAAATTCGCTCAAATAAATGATCTTTACTAAAAACTTGATTGGGATGGATGGCCAAAAATGTTAACACATCAAATTCTTTTGTCGTGAAGACGACTTCTTGATTATTTACAAACACTCGTCTTGATAAACTATCTATGATTAAACCACGAATATAGATTTCATGGGATTCTGGTTTTTGCTTCATTAACAACCGTTCATACCTGGACAAATGAGCCTTCACTCTGGCGACCATCTCATTTGGACTAAATGGCTTCACTAAATAATCATCTGCGCCTAGTCCTAGCCCACGAACTTTATCAATCTCTTCTTTTTTAGCAGTCACTAAGATAATTGGAATATCCTTTACACTTCTAACTCGTTTGCATATTTCAAAACCGTCAATATTCGGTAGCATGACATCAAGTAAAATTAAATCATAATCACCTGTCAGAGCAGCCTGTAATCCACGATCTCCTGTTAACACAATATCGGTCTGAAAGCCGTTGATCTCCAAATAATCCCGTTCCAATTCTGCGATACTTACCTCATCTTCAATGATTAAAATCCTTTTCATGATGTCACCTCCTGCTTGTTTGGTAATGAAATGATTATTTTCGTTCCTACATTTGGCTTACTTTCAGCTCGAATATGACCATGATGCTCTTCGATAATCATTTGCGCAATTGAAAGACCTAAGCCACTACCTCCGGTTAGTTTGCTTCTGGACTCCTCGGCTCGATAAAATTGATTAAAGATATACGGAATCGACTCTTCTGGGATCCCTGGACCATTATCAACCACCACCATCTCCACTTGATGCCGGTTTCCATTCAACAAAAATTTTAGTTCTTTCTCTTCTTTATCCATATATTTCACGCTATTCTCAACAATATTCCCGAGAACTCGTTTTAATTTTTCCAAATCGGCCATCACACAGTAATAGCCCGATTCGTTATATTCAAAAGACACCTTTATATTCTTTTTCTCGAGATCAAAGCTTAATTCCTCAAGATAATCTGCCAAGTAATTCTTTAAGTCGATTTCTTCAAAATCGAACGGAACCTTCCCTAAATCAAGTTTCGAATACAGGAAAAGCTCATCGATTAAATGATCCAAATCCATAGACTTTGAATAAATGGTTTGAATATAACGATCATACTTTTCGGGAGTATCAGCCACTCCATCACGGATACCCTCGATATATCCCTTAATTGATGTGATCGGCGTTTTCAAATCGTGGGATATATGAGCGATTAACTCCTTTCGGTTTTCCTCGTACAGTTTTTGAATTGCAGAGGATTCATTTAGTTTTATCCGCATTTCCTCAAAAGACTGAGTTAACTGGCCGATTTCATCGTTTTTTAACGCAGTAATGGAATGTTCTAAATTCCCTTCTTTGATCGACCGCGCTGCCTTTTTTAAACGATCAATCGGGCTAATAATACTTTTAGAAACAAAATAGGATAATAGTCCATTTGTTGCTACAAGAATAAGAATACAAAGAACAAGAAGAATCGGAAAGAAGGTTCTAACAAAATGATTCCAAGGACTAGCATCCTTCATGATCAGGACGGAAATTTCACCACCATCTTTATCGTAAAAATCATGCTGTTTAATCGCAAAAGTTCGATTTCCTACCTTCTCCAGGTTTCTTGAAATATTCGTTGTTCCAAACATTGGTAAATCTTTCAATTTTATTTCCTTCAGTCCCTCTGAAGCAAACAAGATGTCATTATTTTTACGAACGATTAGACCTGCTTTAATTTCGCTTAGCCGATTTGCCACCGATGATAAATAGTCCTCGGTCATTAATTCCTTCGGATTCAGCACCGATTTTTCTTTCAGCTCAAAATATATGAGCGAATCTAGTTGTAATTGTTTATCACTACTATGACTTTCCGGCAACAAATGTGTGATTTCTTTTATATCTCCAAGAAAAAGGATCGTAACAATTCCAGATGCAAATAAAAACAGAATGAGCGGCACGAAGATCATCGCAATATTGGACAATACCAGCCGAAGCTTAATCGACATTGACATAACACCCTTCATTTATGCTTCTTTTCTATTTATAATAAAATAGCCTGTTACTAACTTACTTACACAAACAGCCTAACCCTTAGTTATAAACGTTATCTAAACAGATTCTTAAATATTTCTTAAATTTAAGATATAAGAATTTGATCATCATGAATGAAAAATAAAACAAGCAGGGAATTTAGATTCAATCCCTGCTTGTTTTTATGATGTATAGGACTAGGATGTATCAAAGTTATTATACTTTGGAATAGAGGAGAACCATAAATATCATGAGATTATTCTCTATGATGATTTCGTGAAGGTTCATGTTTGTTGTACTTGATGGAAAATCTAGTTGTTATTTCTTGCTAGTTAACTTGGGTGACTTTTCTTGATGGTTCATGTTGTTTTACTTGATGCTACTCTTGGTGATTCTTGTTGTTTAACTTGTTGTATCCTGTTGTCTTGCTTGATGATTCTTGTTGTTGATTCGTTGCTATATCATGGTGTTTTCTTGATGTCTCAAAAGTTGATTTAAACTATGATATTCATGAGATGCGTTGAACTCGAGATGTTTGAATTACTAATTCTCTCTACATTTACAATATACAACTGTTGCAAAATCAAAACAATGCTTTTCACAGTTTTTTCACATTCAAATAGTGGTAATTATGAATAAGATGTGAACAGCAAAATACCGACAATATCCATGGACCGCCGCCTAGATACCCCATTAAATTTGTCACCCTTTTGGATTGAGCTTTGAATTTCGAATGGTTTGGTTGACGACTTCTGAAAACACTAGCCCGATCGCGATTGCCCCCGAAATCAGGGTTGCCTTTGCAGCTAAAGCCACTGCTAAGTTATAGTTATTTTCCACAAAGTTGCGCATAGCGTCATAAGCCAGTCCCCCTGGCACAAGCGGAATAATTCCTGCTACGCTGAAAATAATTACGGGACTTTTATACCTTTTCGAAAATATTTGGCTGATTACAGCAATGAAAAAGGAAGCAGCTAGTGTTGCCATCACCGCATTTAACCCATTGTCTTCGAGCAGGATATAAACGACCCATCCAAACATCCCGACCAGACCGCATTTAAACAAAGATCGCTTCGGTACATTAAAAAGAATTCCAAACGCTGCTGTAGAAATAAAGCTTGTAGCCATCTGTTCAAATATCATGTTCCAAATTCCTTTCCGATTCTACATAAATGACAACACAACGGCAATTCCAGAACCAATTGCAGATGCTGTTAATACGGCCTCAGCCCCTTTGGACAAACCTGACACTAAGTGACCAGCCATCAAATCTCTAACCGCGTTCGTGATTAAAAGGCCAGGAACTAATGGCATGACTGAACCGATGATAATTTTATCCAGCTCATTTCCAATCCCTGTCCTTACAAATAAAAATGCTACCAATCCAATGATGAACGAAGCTAAAAACTCAGCAAAAAATTTGATTGGAACCAATTTATGAAAGGCAACCACGCTTAAATAGCCCAACCCTCCCGAAATCATCGAAGGTATGAAATCTGTCCATCCACCTTGAAACATAATCGTAAAACATCCACTAGCTACAGCCGCAGCAAAAATTCTAGCGCCTAAGGAAAAGGATAATTCTGATGCTTCAATGTTCTTTAATAGTTGAAAGGCTTCTTGAATATCAACATCACCACTGCTGATTTGCCGTGAGACGGCATTCACTAATGTTACTTTTTCTAAGTCTGTTGTTCGATCTATTATTCTGATAAGCCTTGTTTTGGTCGGCTCTTTACCCTCTGCTGAAAAAATAATTCCCGTTGGGGTTACATAGCTATGAGTTTCTTCAATTCCGAACGATTTTGCTATCCGCATCATCGTATCTTCAACCCGATAGGTTTCGGCACCACTTTGTAACATGATCTTTCCTGCCAGTAAGCAAATTTCCATTATTTCATAGGTCTGATTGATTTGGTTATCCATTTTATCTCTCCGCAATCTGGTATATTACAATAGTATTACCAGTTTAGCCGAGTTTCGATGGTTCAACAAGGAACAAGTTCATAACTGGTGGTCCTTCACTTTTTTCCATTAAATAAGCTGCCGATATACTAATCGAGAGTTCAATTGTTTTTATTTGTTCCGGTGTGCTTG
>CAURFY010000019.1:0-15218 GCA_963524115.1 uncultured Bacillus sp. | reverse complement strand
CTTGTTGGTGTTAAAAAGGCTCTTTTTTGAAGCCAGTTTGGAATTTGCTGGGTCATGGATAATCACCTGCTTCTATTCATTAGGTCGGTCAAGCCTATTTGTTGAATGTGGAACATATTTGTTGAAATTGGGCTTATTTGTTGAAAGTTGAGCATATTTGTTGGAAGGTGCACATATATTCTGAAAGTCGAGCATATGTCGGGAACGTCGAGCATATATTTCGAAAGTTGAGCATATGTCCTTGAAAGTCGAGCATATGTCCCTGAAAGTCGAGCATATGTCCCTGAAAGTCGAGCATATGTCCCTGAAAGTCGAGCATATATCTCAAAAACAGGGTTTTCTTCTACGAAAAAGAGCAAAATATGAGAACTATTTCTATTTTTTAATAAAACAATACAAAAAAACGAAATAAATGGAACAAATTCATCAAAAAATCCTAAAAAACTAATCAAAACTACTAAAAATCAAATCATAGATCTCTTTTCAAAAAAACAGCTTGATGGAGTCCATCAAACTGTTTTCATGTGAAAAGGTCGCATACACTTCTTACGCCTTCCGCTTTTCGTGTTGATCAAGGAAAACGAGGGAATTTCCCGAAGTCTGGTTTGCGTTTTTCTTTGAACGCGTCACGGCCTTCTTTTGCCTCGTCTGTTGTGTAATAAAGCAAAGTTGCATCCCCTGCAAATTGCTGAATCCCAGCCAATCCGTCAGTATCAGCATTAAATGCTGCTTTTAAGAAGCGAAGAGCCATTGGGCTTTTCTCAAGAATTTCTTCACACCATTTAACTGTTTCATCTTCAACTTGGTCAAGTGGTACAACCGTATTCACAAGTCCCATATCCAATGCTTCTTGGGCATTGTATTGGCGACATAAGAACCAAATTTCACGAGCCTTTTTATGACCCACTATTCTAGCTAAATATCCGGAACCATAACCGGCATCAAAACTGCCGACGTTCGGTCCAGTTTGTCCAAATTTGGCGTTATCGGCTGCAATCGTTAAGTCACAAACAATATGTAAAACATGTCCTCCACCAATTGCATAACCTTTAACCATTGCGATAACCGGCTTAGGAATAACTCGGATTAACCGTTGCAAGTCCAGAACATTTAAACGAGGAACTTGATCTTCCCCTACATAGCCACCATGACCACGTACCTTTTGGTCTCCTCCAGAGCAAAACGCATCGTCGCCTGCTCCTGTTAACACAATAACACCAACATTCGAATCATCACGTGCATATGCAAAAGCGTCGATTAGCTCCATTACGGTCTTAGGGCGAAACGCATTGCGTACCTCTGGACGGTTAATGGTTATTTTGGCAATTCCATTGTATGTTTCATATAAAATGTCCTCATATTGACGAGCAGCTACCCATTCAACTGTCATACTGTATTCCTCCTTATTATGTAAATTGAACAAACTCACTTACTATTGTACCAAATTTCCTCGCTTGTTCCACATGAATTGCATGACCGCATCCTTCAACAACCATCATTTTGCTATTTTTTAGCTTTCCCAACATTTCAGTCGCGATCTTACAAAACTTTTCGTCTAACTTACCCGTCACTAATAACACATCACAAGACACCTGATAAAGCTGATCCCACAGTGACCTTTGTGAACCTGTGCCCATTCCACTCAGGCTATTGGCTAAACCTATCACAGAGTTCGTTAAACGTTGTTCTCTTATCTGGTTTTGAACCTGTAGTGGAAGATTTCTTTGCGATTGAAATAGCGGAATTCCCTCCCAATTGTCGACAAAGTTTTTGATTCCATTGTCGATAATCGACGTTGCAAGCTTCTCATCCCTCTGTCTACGCTCATCTCTTTCTACTTCCATTTTCAGCCCTGGCGAGGCACTTTCTAGTACTAGTTTCCTAACTTTCTCAGGATATTTAGCCGCAAACGAAAGCGCTAGCCTTCCTCCCATAGAGTATCCAAGAAAATCCGCTTTATCTATATTTAGTTGTTGTAGTATCAGAAATAAGTCATTAACTGCCCTATCCATTTGATAGCGTTTGGATTCAGCTGGTGATTCCGTCTTTCCGTGACCGATGATATCAACCATGATTAAAGTTGAATGTGTGGTCCACTGATTACAAAATGGTAACCACGTTTCCCCATTTCCCGTAAAACCATGGAGTAACACAAGTGGATAACCCTTTCCAACCAAATCGACATAATACTGAATTCCATCGATTTCAAGCTTCATTTAGACTCGCCTTTAATCCATTTTTCTATTTCCTGGGAAACGAAATTCCACAATTCTCGATGTTCTTTAAGATTGGTGTCTCTAGTTGTCGGAATTTCGTACACACATAGTCCCTGATTATCTAGATTCTTCTCAATAGACGATGAAAGTTGCTCCCAATCGGAAATCGTTTCAAATTCGCCATTAAACATTTGGACAGCATGTTTAAAATCAAGATCCAATGGCGTCCCAAACAGAAGTTCAAAATGCTTTGGATGTCCTGCTTGTGGTAAAAATGAAAATATCCCGCCACCATTATTATTGATTAAAATAATATTAATCGGGATTTGTTGTAATTTTGAAGCAATCAAGCCATTTAAATCATGGAAAAAGGTTAAATCTCCAACGACCAAATAAAAGGGTTGATGAATGGTTGCTGCACCCAATGCGGTTGACACTGTTCCATCAATACCATTAGCCCCTCGGTTCGCCATGATCCTGAGTGACTTTTCATTATGATGAAAAAATGAATCCAAGTCTCGAATCGGCATACTATTACCAACAAACACAGTTGCATCCGTAGGAAGAATGTTAGAGAGCTGCGAAAATAGCTTTGCTTCACTCAAGACGGTCTCATTATTAATTTTTGATAAATGATGTTTTGTGATTTGGTTGATGGTCATCCACTTTTCTAGAAAGGCTGACTCAGGGCGTTCTTCTAATAAAGGAAGAAGTGACTGACAAAGGACAATCTCATCACAATAAATCATTTCGGAAGTTACGGCATTTGGATCCCGCCAGCCTCCCCCGCCATCAATAACATAATGGATGGCCTTTTGGTTTTCTTTCATAAAAATCGTAAGCGCCTTAGAAACTGGCATTGCTCCGAGACGGATAATCATTTCAGGCTGCAATAAACTCTTTGCTTGATCATTTCGTAAAAATGTATCATATGTATCAACTATATTTTTTTTACTATGATTCCCGCTTCTTAATTGTGATAAAGGATCTGCAAGAATTGGAAATTGTAGTTTTTCAGCCAAATCAATTACCGCTTGCTGAAAAGGAGGATTATCTATCGGTCCACAAACAATTAAACCTTTTGTTTCTTTAGACCAAAGTGCAGCAAGTCTACTAAATTGATCTGATGTTAAAGTTAATTCCCCGGGTTGAATCTTAATCGATCCTTTTGTCGGTTTATGCTTTTCAAAAACGTTTTGATCTTCTAATTGAGGAATCAATGGCTCCCTAAAAGGGAAATTCAAATGAACCGGTCCAGCTGGTGTTATTTGTGAAGTAGCAACGGCTCTTGCACAAACGGTTTGAGCATAACGTATTAATTCGTCTGTTGCTTCAGGTAAGGCCATTTCAACAAACCATTTCACATGTTTACCATAGAGATGGATTTGGTCAATCGCTTGCGGAGCTCCAACATCACGAAGCTCGTGCGGACGATCTGCAGTTAATACTATAAGAGGAACTCTTGAAATATTTGCTTCGACAATAGCAGGATAATAGTTAGCTGCCGCTGTACCTGAAGTACAAAGGAGAGCAACCGATTTCCTTGATGCCTTGGCAATTCCAAGCGCAAAAAAGCCTGCTGATCGCTCGTCTATTTCAATATGTATTCGAAGGCCGTGGTGTTCAGCCATCATTAATGCCATAGGGGTTGATCTGGAGCCAGGGCTAACCACAACGTCCGTCACACCTGATTCGACTAGTTCTCCAATAAATGCTGCTAAGTAAGCTGTAAGTGACTCCTGGTGATTCTTATTCCCTCTCCTCCAAGCGCTGTTAGCATCGGACGAAACTTTATGTTTGTCTCTAAGTATTCACTTTCTGAATTAGAATCGGCCACAACTCCACATCCGGCAAATAGAGAGGCTTGATCTCCTTGGATTAAACCGGACCTTATTGCAACAGCAAATTCGCCATTCTCACGATAATCCATCCACCCTATTGGTCCACCATAAAAACCACGATCCATAAGTTCAACTTCACGAATTTTTTCGACCGCTTCTTTTTTAGGAAGACCGCCTAGTGCTGGTGTTGGATGAAGTCTTTCGACAATTTGAAGCAAAGATGTATGTCCATCTGTCTTTCCAATGACAGGTGTATATAAGTGTTGGATATCCCTCATTTTCATCAATGCTGGTTGATCAGGAATAATGACCTGTTGGCATACTTCTCTCATTGCCTCTTTAATCATTTGAACCACATAGTGATGCTCAATTAGATTTTTTTGATCTGATAAGAGGTCTTGTTCCAAAATTTTATCATCTTCAACTGTTTTTCCACGCTTAATGGATCCAGCTAAACAAGTCGTAAACAGATCATTGCCGCTTTTTTTCAGTAATCTTTCTGGTGAAGCACCTACAAAACAATCACCATTAGACTCAAAAGCAAATATAAAACTCTCCTTTTGCTCTAACAAAAAGTGCTCTAGAACCTTTTCAACTTGGATTGGATCATGAAAATGCAGTCTTAATTCTCGAGCTAGCACCACTTTTTTTAGTGGTCCTATTTTTAACGTATCAACGATATCATCTACAGTCTTTTTCCAAGCAACAGGTTGAATTTCAACTGTTTTTGTAAGATGACTTTCCCGATATTCTTGATCACCATTCGCTGATGATAATAATTGTTCTCTTTCTTGGTTAATTTTGCCAACTAGTGAAGCATCATCATGTTGGGTGCAGAGAATATTGGAAGTTAAATATGCTTGTCCATCAATGATAGATAGCATATACTTTGGAATATGGAACAATGAATGTGAAAATTTTGTCCATAGCGTGGTTTTTGCCTTTAATGGGTCAAAAGAAAAGCCCCCGAACATCGTAGGACCTAGGCCGTTATGTGTATATGGATTGTAAATCATTGAATTTTCTGTAAAGCGCTTCCACTCGTTGTGAACATGAGTAAATCGATCAGATGACTGATCAGACTGAATTTGTTTACAAATTCCTAAACCCACGAAAAAGGTTTGGTCTGATGGATCTTTCCAAAAGAACCGTTCACCAAAGTATTTTTCATTACCAGAACTGAAAAACGACAGGGGTTCAATATGCTCAATTTTATGAACTTCACTAACTAGTACTGGCGCAGCTAAAGCCTTGGCTCTCGCGATTGCTTCGAAGATTCGCATCTTTAGCTCCGAATCATGTAAGATAACCAAAAAAAATCCCCCCAATAACAGCATTACTACTGCTATCCTTTCATTTTAAGCTTATTTTAAGATACACCTCATTATAAATCATGTCAATAATGCGTGTAATAGGTTGCCTAGTTTGTTCCTTATTATATAATGATTGTGCTTTGACTATACAGTCCGAATTCTACTCTTTTGTTACAGGTAATCATTATTCCTTTTATATAAATCATTCATATTTGTTTTTATTTCCAATCACAAGAAATGAATTGACACACTTGGGGCATTTTCCTACACTGAAATAGAATGATTGATTGTTGGCTTTTTGACAATTATTCTTTTTTCTATTAAGATAATCTAGTTTATTCCTATTGTTTTTTGATAATATTTTCACAAGGGAGAGTCAAATTTATGCAACCACAAATGCATTCAAAGTCTTCAAAGGTTACGAAACAGCCTGGTTGGAGAGTTTGGTGGCAATTAACAAGACCTCATACATTAACAGCAGCATTCGTCCCAGTTTTATTGGGAACGGCTTTAGCGATACCACAAGCTGATATTCATATAGGACTTTTTGTAGCCATGCTCCTAGCCTGTTTACTTATTCAAGCAGCAACCAACATGTTTAATGAGTATTATGACTTTAAAAGGGGACTTGATACGGCAGAATCAGTTGGGATTGGTGGAGCGATTGTCCGCGAGGGAATTCAAGCAAAAACGGTTCTTTATATTGCATTGTCCTTATATGGGATCTCTATGTTATTAGGTGTTTATATTTGTATGAACACAAGCTGGTGGCTTGCCTTAATTGGATCTGTATCTATGTCGTTCGGATATTTATACACTGGTGGTCCATTTCCAATTGCCTACACGCCGCTAGGAGAACTATTTGCTGGCTTTTTTATGGGATGTTTAATCATTTTAATTTCGTTCTTTATTCAAGCTGGTACAGTCTCTTCAACTGCCATTTTCGTTTCAATTCCAATTACCATTTTAGTTGGTGCCATTTTAATGGCGAATAATATTCGGGATTTGGATGGAGACAAGGAATTTGGGCGTAAGACATTAGCTATTTTGCTTGGCAGAAAAGGTGCGATCATTTTCCTTGCGGGGATGTTCATCATTTCTTATTTATGGGTATTTGCCCTTATTTTCTTAGGAATCGTCTCTCCATGGTTGACTATTGTTGTTCTTAGCATACCAAAGGCAATCAATGCCATTACGGGTTTCAAACGAAATTCGCTTCCGCAAAAAATGATGCCAGCTATGAAAGCAACTGCACAAACCAACACCATTTTTGGATTTTTACTTTCAATCGGATTATTTATAGCCTATTTCCTTTAAAAAAAAGCTGACCTAGGTCAGCTTTTTTTAAACGGGTTTTATGTTCCAAATACCATCAGCATATTCCTTGATGGTTCGATCGCTTGAAAAATAACCTGATCCGGCAATATTAAGCAGGCTCATTTTAATCCATTGCTCACGCTCTTGATATTTTCGTTCTACTTCTCTATGTATAGACACATAGGAATCAAAATCTCTTAATACAAAATATTGATCATTTTGAATTAACAATGAATCATAGATCGGTTCAAACTCATCATCAACCTCTGAAAAATAGCCATTTTTTAATTGATTGACGACTTGGCGAATCTTTTTATCATGATGATAATACTCCATTGAATGGTATCCACCTGCCTGTGAAAAATGGAGGACCTCTTCAGCAGTTAACCCAAAGATAAAAATATTATCTGAGCCAACCTTCTCCTTAATCTCTACGTTTGCTCCATCCAATGTTCCAACCGTTATTGCACCATTCATCATCAGCTTCATATTGCCCGTTCCTGATGCCTCTTTACTTGCGGTGGAAATTTGTTCACTAACATCAGCAGCAGGAAAAAGCTCTTCCGCAACCGAAACACGATAATTCTCTAAAAAGACTACCTTTAGCTTGTCGTTTACAGCTGGATCAGCGTTTATTTTATCCGCTACCGTATTAATTAATTTAATGATTTTTTTTGCATAATAGTATCCTGGAGATGCTTTTGCACCAAAGATAAAGGTTCGAGGATACATTTCAAAGTTTGAATCGTCCTTAAGACGACTGTAAAGATGCATGATATGCAGCACATTTAACAGTTGCCTTTTATAGGCATGCAGTCTTTTAACATGGACATCAAATATCGAATGTGGATCAATTCGGATGCCCGTTTGTTCATTTATTCTTTGCAAAAATCTTTCCTTATTATCTTGTTTAACTTGCTGTAACCTATCTAGAAAACCTTTGTCCTCTTTGAACACCGCCAACTTAGATAGTTCTTCGGGTGTTGACACCCAATCAGGTCCAATCGCCTCCGTTATTAAGCCTGATAGCTTTGGATTTGATTTTAATAGCCACCGACGGTGAGTAATGCCATTTGTTTTATTATTAAATTTATCCGGAAAAACCTGATAAAAAAGATTCATTTCCCTATTTTTTAAAATATTGGTGTGGATTTGGGCAACACCATTTACACTATAGCTGCCAACTAAGGCTAAATGAGCCATCTTTATCTCATCGTGTGAAATGATTGACATTTGATCAATTCGGTCCCAATCACCAGGGTAAACCTTCCATAAATCTTGGCAAAAACGCTCATTAATTTCCTCAATAATCATATAGATTCTTGGCAATAACGGTTTAAAAAGTCGTACCGGCCACTTTTCCAACGCTTCTGAAAGCGTAGTGTGATTTGTATACGAAATCGTTTGAGTCGTTATTTCCCATGCCTCTTCCCAGCCCATTTTCTCCTCATCAAGTAGCAGTCTCATTAATTCAGGAATCGCCATAACCGGGTGAGTATCATTAATATGAATGGCAATATGCTTTGGCAAATCTGCTATTGATCGATGGCTAAACCTGTGACCTTGAATGATCAAACGAATACTAGCAGAAACAAGAAGATACTGTTGTTTAAGGCGAAGGATTTTCCCTTCATCATGGGTATCATCTGGATAAAGAAATTCGGAAATCGCCTCTGTGTCACGCTTGTATTTCATCACATCTTGATAAAAAGGGTAAGGAGAAGGTTCTGCACTCCATAACCGCAATGTATTAACAGTCTCATTGTGATACCCGATGATGGGAAGATCATAAGGAACGGCCGTCACAACCTCAGCATTAATATGTCGAAAGGCAAGACGCTTGTTTTCGATATAACTCTCTACTTCACCCCAAAAGGGTACCTCTACAGCTAGATCATTTTTTCGAATTTCCCATACCTGTCCATACCGAAGCCATTGTTCTGGAAGCTCAACCTGATAACCATCAACAAACTTTTGCTCAAACAATCCATGCCGGTAGCGAATGCCACATCCATTGCCAGGAAGATTTAATGAGGACAAAGAATCTAAAAAACATGCAGCCAATCTGCCGAGACCTCCATTTCCTAGCCCGGCATCTGCCTCAATCTCCTCTAGGTCTCCTAAATCAATTCCTAATTCCTGCAATCCGCTATCAACCAACTGTTCAATCCCCAAATTCATTAGGTTATGTCTCAATAATCGTCCCAATAAGAACTCAATTGATAAATAGTAAACTTGTTTACCTTGAGACACTCCATATCTCTCTTTCGTATGAATCCAATTTGAACTGACATGTTCCCGAATCATATGCCCTAATGTTTGAAAATGATCACTTTTTGAACTTTCTTTAAATGGCTTCCCGCACATCATCTCAAGACGCTTTAAAAAAGCCTGTTGAAATTCCTGTTTATTAGAAAACATGACTTTCACTCCTTGAGACCAGTTCTAAGTAAAGCAGATTATATTGAAATGCAGACTGTGCCCAACTCAGGTCCTTATTCATTGCAGACTTCACCAGTTTTCTCCAGATTGGTTTTTTATAATGATAGAATGACAAAGAATGCCGAATTGTATACAACATATCATGAGCATTAAAATGAGCGAATGAAAAGCCATTCCCGCTATCCACCCATTCATCATAAGCACGAACCGTATCATTAAGTCCACCAGTTTCCCTGACAATTGGTATGCTGCCGTATCTCATCGCAATCATCTGTCCCAAACCACAAGGTTCAAATTTTGATGGCATTAAAAACATATCTGCACCAGCATATAGTTGATGTGCCCATTCTTCATTAAATCCAATTTGCACACGAAGTTGATCTGGATATTGATAGGACATTTCTCGAAAGAAACTCTCAAATTCAAAATCTCCTGTTCCCAATACAACCATTTGAAGCTGTTCAGCCATCAGCTCGTGGAAAACAGCTTTAACCAGTTCAAGGCCTTTCTGTTTTGTTAATCGGGTAATCATAACCATAAGCGGAATATCATTATTTTCTACTAAACCTAATTCCCGTTGCACAAACCTTTTATTCTCCAGCTTTAAACTGATACTGTCAGAGTCAAATTTCCGGTAGAGGAAATGATCCGTAGCTGGATTGTAAAAACCCTCATCAATCCCATTTAAAATCCCTTGTAAATCAGACTTGCGATTTCGAAGTAAACCATCTAGCTTCTCCCCAAAATAAGCAGTTTGGATTTCAGCTAAATAGGTGGGGCTAACCGTGGTAATAATATCTGCAGCTACGAGGCCTGCCTTCATGAAATTAATGCTTCCATAGAATTCCAACTGTTCTTTATTAAAATATTTGGTGTCTATACCTAGTAAATCACTTAGAGTTTCCTTTGGGAAAACCCCTTGAAATAGAAGGTTGTGAATCGTGAAAATCGTCCTAATACCTTCATACCCAGGCTTCTGATTGTATTCAACCCGATGTAAAAATGGAATCATACCCGTATGCCAATCATGACAATGAATAATATCCGGGGAAAAGTTCAAGTGGGCTATTGCCTCGAGGACTGCTCGATTAAAAAATGAAAATCTTTCTCCGTCATCGAAATAACCATAAAGACCATCCCGCTTAAAATAATACTCGTTATCAACAAAGTAATAGGTGATTCCGTCCAAGACAAGTTCTAAAATTCCACAGTACTGATTTCTCCAGCCAACCTTAACGGTAAAATCCGCAACTTTCCTCATATCCTTTTTAAATTGTTGAGGAATGGTTTCATAATTTGGGAGAATTAATCTTACGTCCGTTCCGAGGTTCACTAATTCCTTAGGGAGCGAACTGGCTACATCGGCTAGCCCTCCGGATTTTATAAACGGTAGACATTCTGAGACTGCATGAAGGATTTTCACGAATTCAACAGAGCTCCTTGAACCGTGCCCTTACGGAGAACGAGAGGTGTTGTAGAAGAACTCTTAATGATTCTTTCGGACTCAATCATAACGTCTTTATCAAGAATGACATTCTCTAACACACAACCATCCTCAATTTGACATTTTTGTAAAATTACACAATTTCGAATCACTGTATTTTTGCCAATCTTAACACCTCTGGCAATGATACTGTTCTCAACCTTACCATCAATTTGACATCCATTGGCAATCATTGAATTTTGAATTGATGCTCCTTGTGAATACCGAGTAGGTGGCTCATCCATTACCTTCGTATAAATCGGTTGTTCCTTTAAGAAGAGAGACTTCCAAACACTTGGCTGTAAAATTTCAAGACTGGTTGAATGGTATTTTTTTATCGAATCAATCATGACTGCGTACCCTTCGTAATGTTGGAAACACAGTTTATATGGATGTTGTAGATCACTTACTACGTCTTTCATGTTTGTATATCCCGTTTGTTCATGGTTCTCAATTAGTTTGATTAAAAGTGATGTTTTCAAGATGTACATTCCTAAAGACTTTCCATCATGTCGGATTTCGGTTATATCACATTGAGTTTCGATATGAGAATGTAAGATTTTACGGAAATCAATATTTCCAACTGTAAAGCAATTGGAAATTAGAGTATACTCTTGTGTGCATCGACGGAAAAAATTGACATTTTCCGAAAAGTTCTGGAATGTTCCAATCCCATCCGCTTGACTTTGATAAGAAGATGGTGAGAATAAGAAAAGGCCATCCCGTTTTCTATTTAGATCCCAACTTCTCCCTGTTCCTAAATGATCCATTAGTGACCGATACTGAAATTTAGGGAAAATAGCCACGCTTTTTATTCCTGAATTAACCATGCTCGACAGAACAAAATCTATCAAGCGATATCGACCCGCAAATGGAACGGCAGCAAGTGACCTTTGGATTGTCAGTTCTTCAAGATCTTCATGGAATGTTGTAGCATCGATAACTCCTAGTAACCGTTTGTTCATCGAAGAACCCCTCCCAATTTAAGTTTATTTTTGTGTCCCCTATTTAAGCTATCAAACTATCCGATTTTTTTATTAGGTGCTTCCACTTGAACCGGAATATCCGGTAAATTTTCGTCCGAAACTAGAATAATTCCTTCAGGATCCATATTACCGCGAATGATTGCGCCATCTGGAATTTTCATACCACTTTGGATAATTGCCTTTTCAATAAAGGCATTTTTACCAATCACGGCATCTGGCATAATAACTGATTCACGAATGACAGCTCCGGCCTCAATTGTCACACCTTGGAAGACAACAGACCTTACGACATCCCCTTCAATCGTACAACCCTCATTGATTAGTGATTCCAAGATTTCTGCATTTGGTGATATATACTGTGGTGGGTGATTTGGATTCACTGAATAAATTCGCCATGACCGATCAAAAAGATCTAACTCGCATTGCTCATCAAGAAGGTCCATGTTGGCTTCCCACAAACTTCTTACCGTACCTACATCCTTCCAGTATCCTTTAAATGGATAAGCAAATAACTTTTTATTTTCCTCTAGCAAGCATGGTATGATATCCTTCCCAAAATCGTGACTAGAAAGAGGGTTATCATTATCTCTTATCAAATATTCCTTTAACAATTTCCATTTAAAAATATAAATTCCCATTGACGCTAAATTACTCTGTGGTTGCTCCGGCTTTTCGGCAAATTCTGTAATCCCCATTTCTTCGTCCGTATTCATAATTCCGAACCGGCTGGCTTCATCCCAGGGGACCTCAATCACCGATATCGTCACGTCTGCACCCTTGTTAACGTGAAAATCCAGCATTAATTCATAATCCATTTTATAAATATGATCGCCCGAGAGGATCAAAACATGTTCTGGGTCGTATTGGTTTAAATAGTTTATATTTTGATAGATGGCACTTGCCGTACCAGAATACCATTTAACTTCTGAGAACTCAGCATACGGGGGTAGAACGGTTACTCCTCCATTCTTACGATCTAAATCCCAGGCACTCCCGATTCCAATATATGAATTCAAAATTAACGGCTGATATTGTGTTAATACTCCAACCGTATCAATTCCAGAATTCGTGCAGTTACTTAATGGAAAATCAATAATTCGATATTTTCCTCCAAACGGAACGGCTGGCTTAGCAATATCCTTTGTCAAGGAATTAAGTCTGCTGCCTTTTCCTCCTGCTAACAGCATGGCGACGCACTTTTTCTTTCCCATCATTCTCCAGCTCCTTCCGTTTTTTTACAGGTCGTAAAACAGTGATTCCAAATGGAGGAATCTTCATCTCCAATTGACAAGGTTTTCCATGATAAGGTTCAGATATAGTTTTTAATAACTTTTTATTAAGATGGTTTGATCCACCAAAAATTTCTGCATCACTATTTAATATCTCTCGGTAAATTCCTTCTTTTGGTACGCCTACTTTATAATCTTCATAAGGGTACTCACTAAAATTGCAAATAACGATTAGAAAATCGTCGGTGCCAGATCCTTTTCGGATAAAAGAAAAGATAGATTGATCAGAGTTATTAGCATCAATCCATTCAAACCCCTCAAAGGTGTGGTCTAGCTCATAAAAGGGTTTTGAACGCTTGTAAACTTTCACTAACTGTTTACTAAAAACATTTATTTTTTTGTGCATGTCATATTCAAATAAATTCCAGTCTAGTTCCTCTTTGTCTTTCCACTCTGCAAATTGACCAAATTCAGTTCCCATAAATAGTAGTTTTTTTCCTGGATGGACCATCATATAACCTAGGAGCAATCTTAATTGTGCAAATTTCCGCCAGTAATCTCCTGGCATTTTGTTGAGGAGTGATTTCTTTCCGTGGACAACCTCGTCATGCGAGAAAGGTAAAATGAAGTTTTCTGAAAAGGCGTATAAAAAAGAAAAAGTTACCTTATTATGTTTAGAGGAACGAAGGTTAGGTTCTGTTTCCATATAGCTCAACATGTCATTCATCCAGCCCATATTCCATTTAATGCTAAAACCTAGCCCACCATGTTCAACAGGTACCGTCACTTTTGGCCAATCAGTTGAGTCTTCAGCAATCATTAAAATCCCTGGATCTTCCTCTTGGACAATTTGGTTTAAATTTTTCAAAAAATCGAGTCCAAACGTATTTACATGTTGCCCATCAGAATTTGGCCAGAAGATCATATTTGATACAGCATCAACACGAAATCCATCAACATGGTAGTATCTCATCCAAAACAATGCGTTTGAAATTAAAAAACTATGGACTTCTTTTTTTCCTAAGTCAAAGTTCGCTGTGCCCCATATATGATTCTCTCTGTCATCCTTGGTCGTATACTCATACGTATAGTCTCCATCAAACCGATAAAGACCATGTGAGTCCTTGCAAAAGTGACCTGGAACCCAATCAAGAATCACTCCTATCCCATTTTGATGACATTGATCTACAAAATACATAAAATCTTGAGGCGAACCATACCGACTAGTTAATGAATAGTATCCTACCCCCTGATATCCCCATGACACGTCGAGCGGGTGTTCGACAAGAGGCAGTAGTTCAACATGTGTAAATCCCCCATCAAGCACATAGGGAATTAACTGATCAGCCAACTCGCGATAAGTAAGAAAACTTCCATCAGGATTCTTTTTCCATGATCCGGTATGAATTTCATAAATTACGGTCGGCTCTGAAACAGGAGTTTTCCTCAACTTCTTCTTTTTCCATCCTTGATCCTTCCATTCAAAGCCATCTAAGCAATAAACAACTGATGCTGTTCTAGGCCTTAACTCTGAATAAAATCCATATGGGTCTGCTTTTAATAACCTTTCACCTGACCTTGAAATAATCTCATACTTATATATATAGCCCTCTAAGTTTCCCTCGAGAACGAGCGCCCATACACCTTCATTATTTACTTTATGAAATGAATACCCATTTCCATTCCAATTATTAAAATCTCCAACAAGGCTAACTGCTTCTGCATATGGAGCCCAAACGCAAAATCTTGTACAGGTTCTTTCATCCACTTTAAAAATATGCGCCCCAAACAATTCATAACTTTCAAATAACCTACCTTCGTGAAATAGATATAATTGATATTCAGTAGGTAAATATGTTTTTACAGTCATCAGAAATAACGCCACCTTTTTCTTGGGCTATCTACCTAGTATACGAGAATTAATACTATTTTCCTTGTAATAATTTTCTTAATATTAAGACATTATTTTCGATTAAATGATACTTTACGATAATATCCCCCGGGATATTTCCGCATTCGACATAAGATTCATGTGTTTATGACAAAATAAAGCATAAATATTAAAGGAGGATTTTATGATGAGAGAACAACCTGGGAAACAATTGAAAGAAAGTAAGGAAAAAGCCCCACTATTCGAAGCACCCGATAGAAAAATACTTGCCACAGGTGATATGTTTCGTGGCCCATCTACAGGGATAACGTCTGATTTAGATCTGAATAATCCTGGCCGAAATTTGCCAGAAGAAGATATAGAGGAGAAACTTAGATAGAAAGGGAAATAATTCGAGAATAAACACAAAAAAAGCTATTAACATAAGTTAATAGCTTTTTTTGTATGACCCCTACGGGACTCGAACCCGTGTTACCTCCGTGAAAGGGAGGTGTCTTAAC
>CAURFY010000018.1:0-15344 GCA_963524115.1 uncultured Bacillus sp. | reverse complement strand
ATACAAGACCGTTGTTGCAGGCTCAAAGCAGTACAAGGCCCGTTCCGTGATTATAACAACAGGGGCTGAGTATAAAAAGCTGGGGGCACCTGGTGAAAAAGAACTTGGCGGTCGCGGTGTATCTTATTGTGCCGTTTGTGATGGGGCATTTTTTAAAGAGAAAGAGTTATTTGTCATCGGTGGAGGTGATTCTGCTGTTGAGGAGGGAGTTTACTTAACTCGTTTTGCCTCAAAAGTAACAATCGTCCATCGTCGTGATGAACTTCGTGCACAAGCCATTTTGCAGCAACGTGCTTTTGATAATGAAAAAATTGAATTCCTTTGGAGTCATACAGTAAAGAAAATTAATGAGAAAAGCGGCAAGGTGGGTAGTATTACCCTTGTTTCAACGAAGACTGGGGAAGAACAAGAATTACCTGCCGATGGTGTGTTTATTTACGTCGGAATGGTTCCACTATCCAAACCGTTTGAGAGTATTGGTATTACCAATGAAAATGGTTATATCCAAACAAACGATAAGATGGAAACAAAAGTACCTGGTATATTTGCAGCAGGAGATATCCGCGAGAAGACGTTGAGACAAATTGTTACAGCAACAGGTGATGGAAGTATTGCTGCTCAAGCAGCCCAACATTATGTTGAGGAATTAAAGGAAAAGATCAAAGCAAAGGCATAACAAAAAAAGTCACGCTCTTTTAATTATACTGTAACAGTGATGAAATAAATTATGAGTACAATAAGGGTAGTAATTTGACCCCCTTTTAATAAACTTTGTGACACAGGAATCCTGTGTCATTTTTTTTGATTAGATGAGTTGCGCACTTGTCTTATGTCTGTCGCCCCTGGTCAAGCCGCTTCCACTATTCTATTTGTCTAGCTTCAACGGCTAGGGGCTCGGGGTCATAAGCCAATCTGTCCAAAAGGTTAAAAAGCAACCTTTCAGCCAGCTTGTCTTATGCCTGTCGCCCCTGGGCAAGCCACTTCCGCTTTTCTTGTTAACGAAATCTCAATCTACTTTCATTGTGACAGAATCCCAATAATAGTATAATGGAATGAATACAGATATTATTAAGTTAGCTAATGGATGAAATATTGAGGTGAAGGTTATGCAGAGGGTCACGAATTGTGTTTTGCTGAGAGATAATAAAGTCCTGCTTTTACAAAAGCCACGCCGTGGTTGGTGGGTAGCACCAGGTGGGAAAATGGAACGCGGTGAATCTGTCAAAGACGCCTGCATACGGGAATTTCGTGAAGAAACAGGAATTTACCTTAAGGATCCAAAAATAAAGGGGATTTTCACTTTTATCATGGTAGACCCAGACGACGGAGACAAAGTCCTGTCTGAATGGATGATGTTCACTTTTATAGCTAAAGATGCAGAAGGGCCTACTCTTCAAGAATCTGAAGAAGGTAAGCTTACATGGCATGAGGTGGATCAAATAAACAGTCTGCCAATGGCAGAAGGAGATCATCATATCGTTGAATATATGGTCCATGGTAATGGAATCATTTACGGAACATTTACATATACACCTGATTTTAAGCTAGTAGCTTATCGGCTTGATCCAAGCTAAATCAGGTCATTACCTAAATCGAGCGTTGTTTTGGCTATAGTTTCAAGCTATCATCTTGATCTGTACTAAAACAATAATGGAGGGAAATACATGAGTACCGGTGCGACTAGTGAAACTCAAATGGCTATCATAACAGGAATGTCAGGAGCGGGGAAAACCGTAGCAATCCAGAGCTTTGAGGATTTAGGTTTTTTCTGTGTTGATAATTTACCCCCTACTTTGTTACCCAAATTTCTAGAACTGATGAAAGAATCCGGCAATAAAATGAATAAAGTAGCATTGGTAATGGATTTAAGAGGGAGAGAGTTTTTTGATCATCTATTTAAAGCATTAGATGAGTTGAATGAAACCTCATGGGTAACGCCTCAGATTCTCTTTCTTGATGCGGATGATTCAACCTTGGTCCGTCGTTATAAAGAAACAAGACGATTCCATCCTTTGGCACAGTCTGGTCTTCCGTTAGAAGGCATAAAGCTCGAACGAGAATTATTAGAGGAATTAAAGGGAAGAGCGCAAATCATTTATAACACTTCGGAAATGAAGCCAAAAGATCTTCGTGAAAAAATCCTAACCGAGTTTTCAGTTAACAAGCAGACCATTTTCACGGTTAATGTGATGTCGTTTGGATTTAAACATGGCATTCCAATTGATGCTGATTTAGTCTTTGATGTGCGATTCTTACCAAATCCTCATTATATAGAATCGATGCGGCCAAAGACGGGACTTGACGAGGAGGTTTCAAGTTACGTCCTAAAATGGAATGAAACGCATAAGTTTCTTGAAAAAGTAACAGAACTGCTTGCTTTTATGCTGCCCCATTATAAGCGTGAGGGGAAAGCACAGCTTGTTATTGCGATTGGATGCACCGGTGGTCAACATCGATCAGTTGCATTGGCTGAGTATATTGGTCAATTTTTCGGAAAAGATTATCAAACAAGAGTTTCTCATCGTGACATTGATAAAAGGAAGGACAAAGTTACATGACAGAAAATCAACAACCAAGAATTGTCATTATTGGTGGCGGAACAGGCTTGCCAGTTCTATTACGCGGATTGAAAAAATATCCTGTTGATATAACGGCAATTGTAACGGTCGCCGATGATGGAGGAAGCTCAGGAAGATTGCGGGATGATCTCCATATTCCTCCCCCTGGGGATGTTCGCAACGTACTAGCTGCGCTTTCTGACGTGGAACCGTTAATTGAGGAAATGTTCCAGCACCGCTTTAACACTGCAAACGAACTTTCTGGCCATTCTTTAGGAAACCTAATTCTTGCCGCCATGACATCGATTACGGGTAATTTTGTTCACGCCATTCAAGAAATGTCCAAAGTACTCAATGTCCATGGTAAAGTTTTGCCTGCAGCCAATCAAAGTGTTATTTTACATGCAGAGCTAGAGGATGGTACTTTTGTTTCTGGGGAGTCAAAGATACCTTTTTCAGGAAAAAAAATAAAAAGAGTATTTTTGACACCTAACCGTATTGATGCTTTGCCAGAATCGATTCTGGCTATCAAGCAAGCTGATTTAATTATCATTGGTCCTGGGAGCTTATACACAAGTATCTTACCAAATCTACTTGTTCCTGATCTTGGAAAGGCCGTTTGTCAAGCAAATGCAAAAAAGGTTTATATTTGTAATTTGATGACACAAGCGGGGGAAACGCTTGAATACACCGCTAGTGATCATGTTAAAGCGATTTATGATCACATGCAGTGCAGGTTTATTGATACCATCCTTGTCAATAATAGACCGATTCCTAAGGATATTCAGCAACGTTATCAAAAGGAATACGCTGAACCAGTTTATTTAGATATTCCCATCCTACAAGACTTAGGTGTTGAATTGTTGCAAGATGAAATCGTTACTTTGCATGATGGTGCGATACGACATGATACCAAGAAAGTGGCGGGAATTCTATATTCCTTACTTATAAATGAAACTAAATAACAATTTTATCGTAGTATTAGTAGACAAAAGTCGTGGTTGGGGGTGATAATGGGTGTCTTTCGCTTCAGAAACAAAGAAGGAATTAACGAACATAGAAGTAAAAGGATGCTGCAGTAAATCGGAACTCTCCGCATTAATTCGTATGAATGGCTCCTTGTCTTTTTCAAATCGAAAGCTGATTGTTGATATTCAAACTGAGAATGCCGCCATCGCTAGAAGGATTTATACTCTAATTAAAAAGAATTATCAAGTCCAGGTTGAATTGCTGGTCAGAAAAAAAATGCGATTGAAGAAAAATAATGTTTACATTGTTCGCCTATCTGATCAGGCAAAATCAATACTAGAGGACCTAAAAATATTGGGCGAAGGCTTTACCTTTGTCCGCGAAATTTCTGGTGAATTAATCAAAAAGAAATGTTGTAAGCGTTCTTATTTGCGAGGTGCATTTCTCGCTGGAGGCTCCGTTAATAACCCGGAAACCTCTTCCTACCATCTTGAAATTGCTTCATTATACAATGAGCATAACGATTCTTTGTGTGAATTGATGAACACATTTTCACTTAATAGCAAAACACTAGAGCGAAAAAAAGGTTTTATTAACTATCTAAAAGAAGCAGAGAAAATAACAGAGTTTTTGAATATTGTTGGTGCACATAACGCTTTATTACGATTTGAGGATATTCGCATTGTTCGAGATATGAGGAATTCTGTGAATCGACTAGTAAATTGCGAAACGGCTAATTTAAATAAAACGATTGGTGCAGCGTTAAGGCAGGTTGAAAATATTCGCTATATTGACCGAACGGTTGGTTTGCAAATTTTGCCGGGTAAATTACGAGAAATTGCTGAGCTGCGTGTCAACTATCAAGATGTTACCCTCAAAGAATTAGGGGAAATGGTTTCGGGTGGAAACATAAGTAAATCTGGAATTAATCATCGTTTAAGAAAAATAGATGAAATTGCCGATAAACTACGTGCCGGTGAACCAATCACAAAATAGAGATAACCAAAGGGGAGAAATTGGGATGTTAGAAAAACAGGTAAAGGTTAAGTTGAAAACAGGTTTACAAGCACGTCCTGCAGCGCTTTTTGTTCAAGAAGCTAATCGATTTTCAGCTGATATTTTTTTAGAAAAGGATGGAAAAAAGGTTAATGCGAAAAGTATTATGGGATTAATGAGCTTAGCAATTAGTTCTGGATCTGAAGTGGCGTTAATTGCAAATGGTAGTGATGAAACGGAAGCAATCGAGGCTCTTATTTCATATATTTCTCATGATGCATAAAAAAATCGCGCTCAAAGGATGAGCGCGATTTTTTCATTAGATTATTTATCTTTCTTTTCACTAATTTTACTGCGAGAAATGATATGGTCGACTAATCCGTATTCCTTTGCTCTTTCAGCAGTCATAAAGTTATCACGCTCAGTATCTCGACCGATCACTTCAAGTGATTGACCAGTACGCTCAGCTAAGATACCATTTAGTTTCTCACGAAGGAATAGAATCCGCTTTGCAGCGATTTCAATTTCCGTTGCTTGGCCTTGTGCTCCGCCAAGTGGTTGGTGAATCATGACTTCGCTGTTTGGTAAGCAGTAACGCTTCCCGATTGTACCAGCAGCAAGTAAGAAGGCTCCCATTGAAGCAGCCATGCCAATACAAATGGTTTGTACATCAGGTTTGATAAATTGCATTGTGTCGTAGATAGCCATACCAGCTGTAATGCTACCACCAGGACTGTTGATGTAAATGGATATATCTTTTTCAGGATTTTCTGCTTCTAAAAATAATAATTGAGCAACAATCGAGTTGGAAACATTGTCATCAATTGCGCTTCCAAGCATGATAATGCGGTCTTTTAATAGACGAGAGTATATATCATATGCCCGCTCGCCACGGTTAGTCTGTTCAATTACTGTAGGGATCAAATTCATTTTTCTGTTCCTCCTTTGATCTGAAAATTACTAGGTAGACCTTTTTCATATAGCTTTGTTAAACATGTCTGTTGATTTCCGCTGCAGGCACTCGCTTTCCGCGGGGCGGGCGGTGAGCCTCCTCGACGCTAGCGCCTGTGGGGTCTCACCTGTCCCGCTGCTCCCGCAGGAGTCTCGTACCATCCGCTCCAATCAACATTGTACTTTAACACAGCCTTTCATATAGAAAAAATCTTATGTAATGTTATCATACACTGATGGTCAATTAAGGTCAAACAAATCGCTCTGCCAATGATTATGATTCGTTCGACAACATTTTATGTAAAAGGCTAGGTTAAATTGGAATGTTGATTTCCACTCCAGGTGCTCAGCAAACCGCGGGGCGGGCGGTGAGCCTCCTCGGCGCTAAGCGCCTGCGGGGTCTCACCTGTCCCGCTGCTCCCGCAGGAGTCGAGCACCTTCCGTTCCAATCAACATTGTGCCTAAAATCAACATTGAGCTTTAACACAGCCGTGTACAATAAATAGACCTGTTTTTCAGCTTATCCCATTAGAGTAATTTTTAAAACTAAATATAGAAAAACCTCTTATCAATATACAAATAAGAGGTTAAGGAGAGCCTGCGGCATTGGTTTTTACGCTATCGCTTGGAAAGAACTTATTCATGCTGATTTTCCACCGGATAAGCATATATTATAAAACGTTGTGGTGCATCGCCTATATAATTAAACGGATAGCACGTTGTGATCACCAGTACTTCTTCTCCCATCTTTCTAATAACTGTCGTATCATCTGCCGAGACAATATCTGTTTTCCTCATTTCGTATGTGTATGTACCATAAGGCATATTTATTATAAAGTCATCGCCGATTTCTAACTTATTGAAATTGCGAAAAACAGTATCTCTATGCCCTGATATGATAATTTGTTCGTTTTGACCAGGGAAAGCAGTTTCAGATATATGACCGACCCCCTGCTTAAGTACATTTGCATCAGTACCCTCAATCACAGGAAGAATTCGGTTAAGTTTGGGAATTTCAACAGTGCCCAAAGGTTCATTATAAACTGCGGAAAACTCGACTGTTTTTGGTATTTGTTCAGTAGGTACCGGACGTTTTTCCAATTCAACCCGTTTCTCAGCTACTGCTAGCGTTTGACGCTGAGCCGTTTCTTGACTGAATAATTGATAACCAAATACGCCGAGATAATATAGACTTAAAATCATCAAAATAGCTCCCAGCTTTTCCACATAATTTATTTGCTGACATATTTTGGGTTGATTGAATTGGTTGAAAAACATTTCAAGGTTTTTCATATAAACTCGTGCTCCCTGTCGCATTATTTCTACGGAAACTTACTTGTCATAATTTTATAAGAAAGAAGCAAATGCTCGAGTTAACGCATTTGCTTCTTTCTTGTTTAAATGTTCTTTATTTTCTTCTAGCAAATCTACGAGTTCCAATACCAGCCACCAATGTACTTATTCCTGTAAGACCATATATCCACATGTCTGTGGATGTGTTTGGTAAGGTACTTCCACTTGTCGTAGTGGTGGTAGCTGTTGTGGTAGCAACAGGTGTTGTAGTCGGTGTAGTAGTTACAGGAGTTGTGGTAACTGGAGTTGTACCACCACCAGCAGTTTCGTTAAAATTGATTGTATCATAGTCTACAAGGCTGCTTAGCAAGGTTAAATCAATTACACTCGTATTAACAACTGCACCGTAGACTTTAACATCACCATTCAAGCCAGAAGGCTTTACTACATTTAAATTAAGTGAAACTTCAGTGGTACCTAGTACTTGGAGCGAAGCTAACCCATCTAAAAGATCAAGTGTACCATTGGAAATTTGTCCAACTAAGTTGGTAACAGTTGTCAATAATGGTGTAAAAGGGTCTAATAAATCGTCAGTTTCAATTCTTAGTTGACTAGTCAGTTGTTCCACATTATCCACTACATTTCCAACAAGCCCTGACCCGAGAAGACCGCCTAGAATACCTCCAGTAGCATTATTTAATAGATCTGTTATGGGGTTATTTAGTAAAGCATCAGGCAATTTAGAAATATCAATTACAATATTTAATCCATCAACAGCAGTAACTACGTCATTGAGTAATTTGAGAACTAAATCGTTAACCGCAGTGTCAAGACGGGTTCCTAAAGCATCAGAGAAATTGACGATCATTTCCCCATTGTCACCCTTTGTAACGGTAATATCATCTTTATAATCAGTTAAATTAACAACTGCATCATCTAGATTATTTAAGGCAGCTAATGCAGCTTGTAAATCTGTCAATCCTTGAACCTGTATGACTTGATTGGTTAAACCATTCTCGTTTACGATTGTGTTTACTGTTTGTAATAACGTGTTAACATTATCATTTAATGTACTCGTCACTCCGTTAAGCGCAGCAACCACCCCAGGAATATCAGCCAGCGAAATTGGGAGGAGTTCAGCCTCTACGTGCGCTTTTCCGTTAGGGGTCCATTTGTCAGCTAATTCTTTAGAATAAAATACAGCTGTTTTATCCGGGTTAACTAATTCTACATCAGCAAGGCCTGTTCCAGTAAGTTTTAAAGCCAATGTGTAAGGGGAGGTTCCGGTAGCATTTCCAAGCACTGCGTTTACATTTACATCCTGTAGAACATTAACATCAGCTAAGCTTTCTGCGTGTGCAGTAGCAAAAGGTCTTACATTTAGCCCAAGGATGGTAACAATAGTTAATAGAACAAAGAATTTTTTCAGCATCCGTTTTCTGGAGAACATTATGCATACTCCTTATCTTTATAGAATTTTTTGTTTCAGTTAGCTAATCATAGATTGCTAGAAACAAGTTCCAAAGACAAAGTAATTGCAGCACAAACTTTAGTGAAGTTATTAACTCCACTATCCCTCAACTTTATCCCTCCTTTTTCAAGATTTTGGAATGATAAAGGATTATGTTTATGTGCTAAGATGATCAGTTGGTATTATGCATATTATTTATGTAGTCTCCATCACTCTCTAGATACATTAAAACAAGTCAGCTATTATGCATCTATTATAAGTATTACGCTTTTAAAATTGAAAATTCAACTGGAATGCAAAACATTCATACTATTGTCAATGTTTTTTATATAATGTATATTCTGATTTTTAACTATAAAAATCATTAATAATGTTTTGAATATAAAGTAGTTGCTACAAATAAAAACCTCTTACCTAAAAAGGCAAGAGGCTCATCATTAGAAGTGCCCTCGGCAGGAATCGAACCTGCATTTCAAGCTTCGGAGGCTTGCGTGCTATCCGTTGCACCACGAGGGCATATATAAATACTCGACATCAATTAATTATATGGCATGTTAAATTGGTTTGCAAGTACTGTTTTTGAAAAAGCCCTAGTGAATACATATAAAATGGGATCTCTTTAAGAAAGGAGATTCTGACAGAGCTGCAACATATATTAATTTCGTGAACATATTTCTTCTCTGTTGTAAAATAAGGGCAGGAGGAGTGGAGATGGATTTAAAAGCAGGTTTATGGCAACAACAAACGTTAAAGCTAGCAATGACGCAAGAACTATCACAAGCCATCGCACTTTTACAATTTTCAGGCATTGAGCTTGTCGATTTTCTTGAAAATAAGGCACTTGAAAATCCTTTATTGCAGTTTGAAAGTAGCAAAATTGATGTCTACCGCCAAAAAAAACGGGGGAGTGGTCAAAAGCCCACTGATAAAGCATGGATTGAACAAATCAGTGATCAGCGATTTACTTTGGCAGACCACATCAATCCCCAAATTCAAGATATGCCCTTGTCTCCCTATCTTCGCAAGGTTGTAACGCACTTAATTGATCATTTGGATGACAATGGATATTTTACAGGAGATTTAAATGAAATTTCCACCAATTTCCAAATCCCTTTAGAAGAAGCAGAAAGGTGCCTAACGATTTTACAACAAGTCGATCCAGCAGGAATTGGGGCACGTCATTTACAGGAGTGCTTACTTTTGCAAATTCGTAGGCAATTCCCTATTAACCAACGCGCTGAGACCATTATTTCTGACTACTTTACTATGTTTGCAGAAAAAAAGTGGAAAGGGCTTTCGAAAATCCTCTCCATTGAATTAAAAGAAATCCAACAAGTATCTGATTATATTTTAACCTTAAATCCTAAACCCGGGGCAGCTTTCCACTATGAAAGAGCGCCTTACGTCATACCAGATGTGATGGTCGTTCATGATGGGGATCAATTTGTCGTCCAATTATTTGATAATATCCTTCCGAAAATACAATTCAATAAGGAGTACTTGAGAAAGTTAACTTCGTATCAAGATCAAAAGGTTACTGATTTTCTCCATGATAAGCAACAGGATTATCATTGGATCATCCGAAGCATTGAACAACGTCAAAGAACAATCGTCAACGTTACGGGCAAAATAGTTGAGAAACAACAGGAATTCTTTGAAAGAGGCCCTAATTTCTTAAAACCCATGACCATGAAAGAGATATCTGAAGAACTAGCCATACATGAATCAACAGTCAGTAGAGCAGTACGCGAGAAATATGCGCAAACACCCTTTGGGACAGTTGAACTTAAAACGTTTTTTACGAATGCAATAGAGTCAGTGTCAAATGAATCGATATCATCAAAAACAGTGAAAATAGCAATGGAAAAATTAGTCGAAGCTGAAAATAAACAGAAGCCTTTGTCAGACTTAGAAATGGTTCACCTTTTAAAAGAGCAAGATGGGATTGCCGTTTCGCGAAGAACAATCGCAAAATATCGAGAACAGTTAGGTATCCTATCATCTTCCAAACGAAAAAGATTCGACTAGAAGGAGAAGTGGCCCAAGTGTTGGTAAAGTTCTATACGAGAAATAAATGCCATTTATGTGTAAACGCAAAAGCGATTCTTTCCGAATTGAAATCTGAGTTTGATTTCGACCTTGAGGAAATCGATATTGACTCAGATGACAAGCTTACAGAGCTTTATGGAATCATGATTCCAGTTGTTGTGATGGATGGTGAAGAAGTTCAATATGGACAAATTGAGAGGGAATATTTAGTTAAGCGTTTTCAGGAAAAAATATCTTTTTTATAGTTGAATTTTCGTTTCACTCCTGCTAAAATGAGCCTTAGGTTAAGGAGTGATTTTTTTTGCAGTAAGTGGGACATAATATGTCTAGGTGGGACATTTTTTGACCAGTAAAAAAGGAGAACATTATCATGTACTCAATAATTGATTTACAGAAAAGATTATTACCTGACCTCTTAGAAGTTATGCAAAAACGCTACTCCATTCTTCAATACATTAATATTATGCAACCAGTTGGAAGAAGAAGTTTGGCTGGAAGTCTTAGCTTAACTGAAAGAGTTCTTCGCAGCGAAGTGGAATTTCTTAAGGACCAAGATTTAATCGACATTTCAAGTGTTGGAATGAGTTTAACCTCTGAAGGGGAAAAGCTTCTTACAAACCTTGAGAGTGTCATGCGGGAAGTAACAGGTATCGATGAAATTGAGCGGCAACTACAACGTCAGCTTAATATCAAACGAGTCCTCGTAGTTTCGGGTGATAGCGACGAATCTCCTTGGGTAAAAAGTGAGCTTGGCCGAGCAACTGCAAATTGTATGAATGAACTTTTGCAAGGGGAAAATATCATTGCTGTGACAGGTGGAACAACGATGGCGTGGGTTGCGGAAATGCTAACCCCTGACCTTAGTGAAAAAGAATTACTGTTTGTACCAGCCCGTGGTGGAATTGGAGAAGTTGTCAAAAACCAAGCGAATACAATCTGTGCTCGCATGGCGGAGAAGGCCGGAGCAAAACACCGCGTTTTTTACGTACCCGATCAAGTGAGTCAAGAAATTTACGATTCATTTATAAAGGAACCTTATATTACCGAGGTCCTGAACTTGGTCCAATCTGCAAGCATGGTTTTACACGGTATTGGAGACGCTATTATAATGGCAGAGCGCCGTAATACACCACCAGAAGACATTGAAAAAATCAAAAAGGGGAACGCAGTCGGGGAATCCTTTGGATACTATTTCAATGAAACGGGCGAAGTCGTTCATAAAGTCCTAACGATTGGCCTCCAGTTAGAGGATTTAAGCAACATCAACCACGTTATCGCCGTAGCTGGTGGAGCATCAAAAGCAAAGGCAATCCGTGCCTACATGAAACAAGCCCCTTCCTCAACCATCCTAATTACCGATGAAGGTGCAGCAAAACAACTATTACAAGGATGCATATCTTAATTCTAAAGGCAATTTTTTAAAAATAGTGCTGTTTGATCACATCTGATTAGACTTTGTCTTTTCAAATAAAGTTATTACTGGGGAATTCCCCTCTATATAAATTTACATTGTATATCTTAAGGAGGAAAAAATAATGGCAGTAAAAATGGGTATTAATGGATTTGGACGGATTGGACGGAATGTATTCCGGGCTGCTTTAAAAAACCCGAATGTTGAAATCGTAGCAGTTAATGACTTAACTGATGCAAATATGTTAGCACACCTTTTACAATATGATACAGTTCACGGCAAACTAGCAGAAACAGTAACTGTTGATGGCGAGTTTCTTGTAGTGGGAAGCCACCGTGTGAAAGTTATTGCTGAACGCGATCCTGCACAACTTGGCTGGGGCGCTCTTGGTGTTGAAGTAGTAGTTGAGTCAACTGGTCGTTTCACAGACCGTAATAATGCTGCAAAACATCTTGAAGCTGGAGCGAAAAAAGTCATTATCTCTGCACCAGCAAGCAACGAAGATATTACAATCGTAATGGGTGTTAACGAAGATAAATACGATGCAGCTAACCACCACATCGTATCTAACGCATCTTGTACAACTAACTGTTTAGCTCCATTTGCTAAAGTTTTAAATGATAACTTTGGTATCAAACGCGGTATGATGACAACGATTCATTCATATACTAACGACCAACAAATCTTAGATTTACCACACAAAGATTACCGTCGTGCTCGTGCAGCTGCAGAAAACATGATTCCAACTTCAACTGGTGCTGCAAAAGCGGTTGCTCTAGTACTTCCAGAATTAAAAGGGAAATTGAATGGTATGGCAATGCGTGTACCAACTCCAAACGTTTCTATCGTTGACTTAGTTGCTGAGCTTGATAAGAGTGTAACAGCTGAAGAAATCAATGGTGCGCTTAAAGCAGCAGCTGAAGGCGAATTAAAAGGTATTTTAGAATACACTGAGCTTCCACTTGTATCAACTGACTTTAACGGTAGCGCAGCGTCTTCTACAATCGATGCACTTTCTACAATGGTTATGGAAGGCAACATGGTTAAAGTTCTATCTTGGTACGATAATGAAACTGGTTATTCTAACCGTGTAGTAGACCTTGCAGATTTTATGGGCAAAAAAGGTTTCTAAAATTGGATATTGGTTCCGTAGAAGTCTATAATGGTAAAGGGTGTGTCTAGACAACTGTCTTACAAGCCCCTTATATATTAGATGGTTTTTCAATCCCCTTGATTGGCACGCCAGTCTGTAGGGATAAAAAGGGGAGCGGGGATGATTCCCCCTCCCTATTTTTTTAATTGTTTTACTTCGAGATATTGGGAATTAAAAACTTCTTACGCTCTCGGGAAAAGCTGTTGGATCACCCACCCAGATTATTTTTATTATTAAAGGAGGACCATCCTGTATGAACAAAAAGTCTGTAAAAGATGTAAGCGTTAAGGGTCAACGCGTTTTTTGTCGTGTGGATTTCAATGTTCCAATGAAAGACGGTCAAGTAACGGATGACACTCGTATCCGCGCTGCTCTTCCAACGATTCAATATTTAGTGGAACAAGGAGCAAAAGTGGTACTAGCTTCGCACCTAGGACGACCAAAAGGGCAAGTAGTTGAGGAATTACGTTTGACTCCTGTAGCCAAACGTTTGTCAGAACTTCTTGGTAAAGAAGTGAAAAAGGCAAATGAAGCTTTTGGAGAAAATGTGAAAACAGAAATTAACGTTCTTGCTGAGGGAGACGTTCTTTTACTTGAAAATGTTCGTTTTTACCCTGGAGAAGAAAAGAATGATCCGGAGTTGGCTAAAGCATTTGCAGAATTAGCTGACCTTTATGTGAATGATGCATTCGGGGCCGCACACCGTGCCCATGCTTCAACTGAAGGAATTGCTCATTTCATTCCCGCGGTTTCAGGATTTTTAATGCAAAAAGAACTTGATGTTCTTGGAAAAGCACTTTCTAATCCAGAACGTCCTTTCACAGCCATCATTGGTGGAGCAAAAGTAAAAGATAAAATCGGCGTGATTGATAACTTGCTTGAAAAAGTTGATAATTTAATTATTGGCGGTGGCTTGGCTTATACATTTGTTAAAGCACAGGGTCATGAAATTGGAAAGTCTCTTTTAGAAGCAGACAAGATTGATTTAGCTCTTTCCTTTATCAAAAAGGCGGAAGAAAAAGGCGTTAAATTCTATATGCCGATTGATGCTGTAGTTGCAGATGAATTCTCGGAAGATGCAAACACTAAGGTAGTTGGCATTGACGAAATACCTGCTGACTGGCAGTCACTTGATATTGGACCAAAAACAGCCGAACTTTATAGCGATGTAATCAAGAACTCCAAATTGGTGATCTGGAATGGACCAATGGGAGTATTTGAAATAGATAAATTTGCTGGTGGAACAAAAGCGGTTGCCGAAGCACTTGCTGAGAGTACCGATACATATTCTGTAATCGGCGGGGGAGATTCAGCTGCAGCGGTTGAAAAATTTGACCTAGCCGACAAAATGAGTCATATTTCTACTGGGGGCGGTGCTTCTTTAGAATTTATGGAAGGCAAGGCTTTACCAGGTGTCGTAGCTTTAAACGATAAGTAAAACTTTCTCACCTACGAAGTAATTGATGGCTCAACAACTATAGATCACTATGATAAGCGAAGAAAGGAAGTACCATCATGCGCAAACCGATTATTGCTGGAAACTGGAAAATGCACAATACTCTTTCAGAAGCAAAAAGTTTTATGGAACATGTAAATGAACTAGTCCCTTCAAAAGAAAAGGTAGATTCTGTTGTCTGCGCTCCAGCTTTGTTTCTTGAGCAACTAGTGACGATTTCGAAAGGTTTTGATGTTGAAATCGGTGCACAAAATATGCACTTCGAAAAAAGTGGTGCTTTCACAGGCGAAATCAGCCCAGTTGCATTGGCTGATATTGGTGTAAAATATGTTATTATTGGACATTCAGAACGTCGTGAAATGTTTAACGAAACAGACGAAAGTGTGAACAAAAAAGCGCATGCTGCTTTTGCACATGGGCTAACACCCATCGTATGTTGTGGTGAAACTTTAGAACAACGTGAAGCAGGACAAACAAATGATTTAGTTGGCGCTCAAGTGAAAAAAGGCTTAGCTGGTTTAACTGACGAACAAGTTAAACAAACAGTTATCGCTTATGAACCAATCTGGGCAATCGGTACAGGTAGATCCTCTTCAGCAGCAGATGCAAATGAGGTATGTGCTTATATTCGCCAGGTGGTTGGAGAACAATTTTCGCAAGAAGTAGCACAAGCGGTACGGATTCAGTACGGCGGCAGCGTGAAACCAGAAAACATCAAAGAATACATGGCACAACCAGACATCGACGGAGCCTTAGTTGGCGGCGCGAGCTTAGAGGCTGAATCTTACCTGCAATTATTGGAGGCAGGATCAAATGAGTAAAAAAGCACCTGTAGCATTAATTATTTTAGACGGTTTTGGGTGCCGGAATGAGAATAAGGGAAATGCAGTAGCACAAGCAAACAAACCTAATTTTGACCGTTTTTGGAAAACATTTCCTCACAACCATTTAGGGGCTAGCGGAGAATCTGTAGGGTTACCAGATGGACAAATGGGGAATTCTGAGGTTGGCCACTTAAATATTGGGGCTGGCCGCGT
>CAURFY010000017.1:0-15639 GCA_963524115.1 uncultured Bacillus sp. | reverse complement strand
GAGTATACCAGCCCAGAGGGGTTCGAAATTGATGAGGCATCAGACGGAATTGAAGCATTGGAAATGTTTAGTCAGAATCAATATTCCTTAATCATTCTTGATGTGATGATGCCTCAGATGGATGGCTGGGTTGTATGCCGGGAAATTAGGAAAACTTCACAGGTACCTATCATTATGCTGACGGCTAGGGGAGAAGAGTATGATAAGCTCTTTGGTTTTGAGTTGGGTGTTGATGATTATCTTGTAAAACCTTTCAGTCCGAAGGAGCTTCTTGCCCGAATGAAGGCTATTATTCGTAGAAGTACATCAACAAATGAGAGTGAAACAAAATTTGAAAAGGTAACGGTTGAAGGCCTAATTATTGAATATAGATCGAGGAATGTTTATGTTGATGGGAATGTTGTTAATCTTACTCCCAAGGAGTTTGAATTGCTCAGTTTATTTGTCCAGAATCCAAATAGGGTTTTTTCAAGGGAGCAACTATTGAATTCAATCTGGGGCCTTGATCATAAAGGTGATGATCGAACGGTTGATACTCATATTAAGACTCTTCGTGATAGCATTAGAGAATATCGGAGGTTTATTGTAACTGTCTGGGGAACTGGTTACAAATTTGATGCGGGAAAATCCCATAAATAACCCATTTTTAGGAAGCTAAAGTAGTGAATAGTTTCGCTAAAATTAATGGAGGAAAAGATGAAGAGTATCCGTTTTAAGCTTTGGGCGGGAATGATGGCTCTTGTTGCTATTGTTTTGCTGCTTCTGTGGTTATTTCAGATTGTTTTTCTTGAAAATTTTTATAATCGTATGTGGACATCTTATATTAAAAGAGAAGTCATCACTATTAATCAGTTGCTAGAAAAAGGGGAAAAGAGTGCTTTTGAAAGTAAGCTTGAGAAATTTGCCTTTAATAATAACATATATGCCGAACTAGCCGATAAAAATGGAAACTCGGTTTATATTACGGGGTCTTCTAGTTCTGCAGGAAAAATGCCAATGATTGATAGTAAAGCTAGGAATGGGGTTATTCAAGAAATTTTAACAGACAAAGAGGTTGATGTTCCTGTCACACATCCCCGTTTCGGTAACAAATTCATGTTAATTGGGTTACCAATAAGAATTTCGGGGGAATTATCTCAGGTAATGCTCATCATCACCCCGTTAGCTCCAATGAAGGATACAACAGAAATTTTGAAGGGGCAACTCGTTTATATAATTGGTATTCTTCTGTTCGCATCCTTGATTATTTCGTTCCTCATATCACGAAGTTTTACAAGTCCAATTTTAGAAATAAAAAAGGTATCCGAGAAAATGGCAGCTGGAGACTTTTTGGCAAGAATTAAAACAAAAAAGCAGGATGAGATTGGAACCTTGGCGGAAACCATCAATAATATGGGGGAGCAGTTGTCTAAAATAGAGCAACTTAGGAAGGATCTCATTGCCAATGTATCTCATGAACTCCGAACACCGTTAAGTTTAATCCGTGGATATGCTGAAACGATAAAGGACGTAACGGGGAATGATCCTGTAAAAAGGGAAAGACAGTTAGGTGTTATCATCGAAGAAACAGAACGCTTAAGTAAAATTGTAGATGATATCATGAATCTCTCTCAGCTACAATCGGGGAATGTTAAATTAAACCATGCTAGTTTTAAAATAAATGACCTGATAGATGCTGCGATGAAGCGGTATGATATTTTAAGTGAAAAAACGGGCGTAGGGATTGTAAGAATAGGATCAGTTCATGCAGTAGTTGATGCTGACGAAAATAGAATTGCCCAGGTGCTTTATAATCTAGTTAACAATGGGTTCAACCATACAACAAAAGGCGGAACTATTACATTGAAGATGTTAGATGAAATTGAGATTGTCAGAATTGAGATTTCCGATACAGGGAAAGGCATATCCCAGGAGGAATTGCCACATATATGGGATAGGTACTATAAGGCTGAAAAGACAAGTGATAAAAAGGGCACTGGCACGGGCCTTGGTTTGGCTATTGTTAAGGGGATTCTAGAGGCACATCAGGCTGCATATGGTGTTGAAAGTAAGGAAAATGTGGGCACGAAATTTTGGTTTGAATTAAAAAAAGCTAATTAGTCGAAAACAAAGTTATTGAAGTACAAAGTGTTAGGAAATTAGTTTTTATATTGTTTCAATGAGTCCAATTCTAAAACGGAATTGGGCTTTTATTTTTCGGTGAGAGAACCACTCTGAATTCGGTGAATATTGTCGTATCTTGTAGGAATAATTCAAAATAAACTTTATTATTTAACTATTTTGTTAAATCAGTGCTATTATTTAAGTATACAATATTTACAAAATTTAGTAATACATAGATTACCATTATAGTTACCTTAAAATATTAAAATACGATAGTAAGAGTGATAAATATGAGTAATGAACGTGGTTTTTCATTAGTTGAAATATTGTGTTCAATAGTTATATTGGGATTGGTTGCGACCGTGTTTTTTCAATTTTTTCTATTCTCCCAAAAGACGACTACTAGTAGCCAGGAAAAATTAGTTGCTATTAATATCGCACAGGGAGTGCTGGAGCGAATGAACCATAGGGGTTACTTGGAAATTACAGAACCAGAAGATCCTGAGAGCATTGCATATCCAAAAACGTACAGTACATCCACTTGTAACGTCACTGAATGCCCAAAATACACAGTTAGAATTAACAATGTAGATTATAAGAGTGTAATTGAAGTTGGTGAAAAACCGGATTCGAAGCTTAGGATTCGCTCAGTTGTAGTAAAGGTTTTAGATGCAGATAACAAGCCTCAAAGTTCAGTGAAAGGGTTTGTTGAAATATGAACAGACGAATTTTGACTACATCAAAAGGACTGACTCTTGTTGAGTTACTTGCCACGCTGGCTATTTTTAGTCTCATATCAGTTATTATTATCGGTTATTTAATTAGCGCTATGAATAATTTTACAAGGGTGAACGAGGAGATCGCGCTACATGACGAAGCAAACTACGTAATGTCTGAGTTTATAAATTATATTTTTGTAGCAACTAATGTTGTAGAGAAAGAACAATCTGGTTGTAAGTCCCTCATTGAAGTAACAAATTTCGAGGGGAAAGTGACGAAATTGGGTTTTGAAAATAACCAGGCAGTTATCATTACGATAGACCCAGTTACCAAAGAAGAGAAAAAAAGGCAACTTTCTACTTATACCTTTTCTTGCGCAGGATCTGAAGACTCAAAGATAACAGTGAGTGATACAGTAAATATTAAGATGTTTATCCAAGATGAGGAGTCGAAATATAAGAAAAAGATTGAGTTAAATAGTGAAGTTTCATTTGTCAAAGTTGATTAAGAAATGAGGCTTAGTGGAATGAAGCTAAATCAAAGAGGGGGAACCCTCGTAACCGTTTTGCTGGTAATAATAGTATTTTCAGTGCTTGGATTTGCTTTAATGGGAAATGTTATCGGAGAAAACAAGCGGACTTTTACAACGGAGTCTAATATGCAGGCACGCTACCTAGCTGAAAGCGGCCTCACATACTTTGAAGCTGATTTTAAAAGTTTCATAGAAGATGAAACACGAACTTCTAATTATATAAATGTCTCTATCTTTCATACCTATTTCAACGATTACTTTTTGGGGAAATATCTAAATGAAGGAAAAATTGTTAAAAGTGAACCTGAAAAAATTACAGTTAAGGCTGAATGGATTGACAGGACTGGCATAAAGGTTACAGACCCAAGTAAAGTCGATATTAATGATATAAGAATTAAAGTAACAAGTACTGGTACCAAAGATTCAAAAGCTGAAACATTAATTGGCTATTATCAACTAGGGGTAGATATTGAAAAGTATACAAAAGAAATAGCAGATTTTGAAGCTGATGGATTAGCTGTGGATTTTGCTAAGAATAAAGGGGTTGGAT
This sequence comes from uncultured Bacillus sp., assembly GCA_963524115.1. GTDB lineage: Bacteria > Bacillota > Bacilli > Bacillales > Cytobacillaceae > Bacillus_BU. Next base: position 11,734 of record CAURFY010000017.1, on the reverse strand, counting down.
TAGATTTATTATCTTTACTAAGTGTAGAGTTACCGGGTTATATCGGTGATGATGAAACATTTTATGTCGTACCAAGTCATAGTTTAATAGGAGTAAGCGCACTAAATGATGTTATTACAGTTGATATTCTGAGTGGTAATAGGTTTAAAATGATGGAAGAAAACTCGGTTATTGCTACTAGACAAGGAGAATTCTTGGGTATTGACCTGTTTAATGGGATGAAGACTGGACCTTTATCAATTAGTGTGCTAAAGCTTAAAGATAGAAATGATACAAATGTACTTATTGATGGAAGCTATTTCACTGGTGCTAAAGTAGATTTAGGAATAATAAAATTAGACCTATCTGAAATGAAATATAAGTCTATTAACTTCAAAAAGTTGGCGGTATTGGGAAACGTAATAATAAAACAGGATCGCGTAGCTGATAAATATCAAGGTTTACTAAACACTTATTGGTATAATTTTGATTCTATCAATCCAAGGATGTTTACCTTTAAAGATGGCCTTTATGTAAATAAGTCATTAGTGATTGGAAGCTACGAGAACGGTTTGACTGGAGATCAGCAGTACAAAGGTATTAGCTATTTAATGTTGCGAGGTAATATGGTTGCAATGAAGGATTTATATATTTCTGATGTTGATTTACAATTCGGTGATAGTGATGAAAATGAGACTAATTTAGAGCAGGATGAAAAGATTTCGAATATATACGTTTATGGAGATGCCACTATTAAGAATACTGCGTGTATACGGATAAAAAATAGTAACTATGCATTCCGCATTTTTTCGAAGGGAAAAATTAATATTGAAAATAACGTGGATTGCAATGAATATAATGGATTATTCTATGCTGAAAAAGGAATTAACATAAAAACGAATGGGAAAAAAATTAAAATTAGAGGTAGACTAATTGGTGATGTAACGATTGATGGGGTACCATACTATGATTATACAGGTGGTAATCTAGAATATCCGAATTATCCTCCTTCGGCTATATTCCAAATACCATTAGGAAAAACAAGAATAATCCCAAAAGGACGCACATTCCAAAAGTGAAAATGTGTACAGCCCCATGAACGTAATAAATCAATGTATTTCTTCCATAAAAAAGGACCTTAATGTTTCATTAAGGCCCTTTTACTAATTTTCTTATAAAGATTATGATTTTTCTTACGGTCTATTCTTTCCCAATTCTAAACTCTGAAATATCCTGCAAAGCTTGTTGTAGGTCAGATCTTGTTTTTACATCATCATCAATTTCGATACCTAGTTCAATCATGGTGTCAGCAATTTCTGGGCTGATTCCTGTTAGAATAGTAGAGCAGCCTAATAGTTTAATCCCTTTTACAATTTTAAATAAATGATTAACTACGGCAGTATCAACAAAAGGGACACCAGAAATATCAATGATTAATTTCTGAGCTTTTAGTTCTTTCACTCGGATAAGAGTCTTTTCCCGGATTTTTTTGGCGCGGTACGTGTCCACATTACCTACGACTGGAAGAATACAAACTCTTTCGGCTATTGGAATGATAGGAACTGACAATTCATCCACAGTTTCCCGATGGCTTTTTAACAATTCCTCTTTATAGTTTACGAAGTAGGCAGTATAAGAATCGATATATATATCAATGATGTCATTTACATTACGCTCTAATGTGAAAAATTCCTCAGTATCAAGTGTGCTTTGGGATTCAATATAAAATGCTTTAATCGCATTCCAAATAATTCCACGCGTTGATTGGAAAAGCTCCCAAGCTAAATGAATTGGAAATTCCGTTTTAGCACTTTTAACTCCTCTTTCTTTGGCTACATCCATTATTTCTTCTATTTTAACCTCAAGTATATTCTGAGCAACGAGTTTCATAATTGGATTTCCAAATTCAGCATAACCATCCAACTCGCCATTTTCTTTCATTAAAGACGTAATATAGCTTTTATTTTTTTGTAAGTATTGAACCCATTCTTCAGTATAAAACGCTAGGTTTTTATTCAAGAATTCCGTTAACTCTAATTTTGAATCAATTACTTGTATCATTGGTTGACCTCCTATAAATTGGTTAGAGTGTTGAATCGTTTTAGAAAATGAAAGGTAAAAAGTAGTACCTTCTCCTTCTTCACTTGTTACACGTACCTTGCCGTGGTTGCCGTGGATCGCATTATAGACTTGTGCAAGGCCCATTCCTTTTCCATCCTGTTTCAAAGTGAAAAAAGGAGTTCCGAGTAGGCGGATTTTGTCTTGGGGAATCCCAATTCCCGAATCAGAAATGTTTAGGTGGATTTCATGGAGATCTTCATTTTGCTCAATGAATAAAGTTCCACCCTTTGGCATGGCTTCAATTGCATTTTTAATTAAGTTAAACAAGGCCTTTTTAATTTGATCTTTTCTACCGACAACCATTGCACATTCATTATCAAATCTTTTAATAAGGTTGATATCATAAAGTTGATTTTGAAATAAAAGTAAGATGGATTCAATTTCGGCACATACGTTGAAAGATATTTGTTTTTCCTGAGCGAACTCAGGTTTGGAGACACTCATGAGATCATTTAAAATATGAATGGCACGGTCCAATTCACTCTGGGCAATTTGAGAATATTCTTGATTGTAGGTTTGCTCCATCAATTGTAGAAACCCTTTCACAGCAGTCAAGGGATTTCGGACTTCATGTGCAATCCCAGCGGCCATTTCTCCAATAGATGATAATAAGTGGTTATTCCAGTTATTGTGGTCATGAGATGTTTGTAAATAATTGATATTTAACATATATACATGGATTTTATCTAGTTTTTGATCTTTGAATGTTCGGTGGAATAAGAAAAAATATGGTTGTGTATCGAAAGTCACAATGAATGAGTTGGATTTTCCCATGAAACATTCGTGTAGCTTTGTCTTAATTTCGTTGTTTTTTACTTGATGGAATAAATTGTTGCTTTCAGTCTCATCTGAGTTTAATAGTCTTTTTCCCTCGTTGTTAGCACTTAAAATCATAGCATCAGGATTAAGTTCAATTAAACCATAAGATATCTCTTGATTTGCGGGAGATTTAATCATAGTAATTACCTTGCCCCTCTTTGAGCCACTTTACTGCTCTAACCTTTGTACCTTGGTTAACGGTACTTGTGATTTCAAATTCATCCATTAATCTTTTCACTCCTGACAACCCCAAACCTAATCCTGTTTTGGAAGGGACAGTATTATTTAAAACTTGCTCAAGGTTCGGAATGCCAGGACCTTGGTCAATTGCAATTATTTCAATACCATAGGAGTGGACCTGCTTAATAAAAAGCTCGCCTTTGCCAGCGTAAAAGACAATGTTGCGGGTTAGTTCCATAATGGACACTACTAATTTGGTTTGTTGGCTCTTATTTAAGCCACATTCGTCAGCAACTCTTTTACCAATTGTACTCGCCATATATACATCATCTTCTCGTTCAATTACAATCCTGTACAAATTTTTCTCCTATTCCTTTCCAAATGTAAAAAATGCATATATTTCCACAGAGTATTTTATCACACTTACACGAAAAATGGTTATATTATTTAAAAAATATTGAAAATTCCCAATATATTATAATCGACAATTTGAATATCTCTTTCCACCAGAAATTCCCCCTTATTTACACAAAAAACTGCTACCTAAAATGGTAGCAGCTTTAACTTAACACTTATCCTGTTGATTACCCACCTACCCTTTTTTTCTGTGGTCTTAAATGGGTAAGAAGTCCATGATATTCCGTAATATATAATTCAATAGAAGGCATTTCATCAAGATAATGGTCTTGCAATAGCTGAAAGTAATTCACCCTGTGAAATGAATCATAAGGCATTGCTGGATAGGTATTATTTTTTTTGTAAAATAAATTAACAGCCTTTTGTACTTTATCGATGATAGGAGGAATGTTTTTATCTTTTTCCTCAAAAATATCAAACGTTTCTTTGGACATATAAAATGGTTTGGATGGAATCCCATGAAGATAGGGAGCGAGCTGATCAAAGTTAATGCTGTTATCCTCTTTTACAAGGATTGTTCTGTTAATACCTTTCGGTAGGTCATCGGAAAATTGTTTTACTGCATAACGGACATCATAGAGCGTAGACTCAAGTGTAGGCCATTTAACAGCTTCCTCTATATTTTTTCTATGATCTTGAGTTTTTGTTTTTGGTTTCCCTTTCTTTGAAAGGATTCCAAGATATTTATACATCATGATATAACCTATTAGACAACCAACGACAAGTCCGCAAAGCAAACCGATAACGGTATAAGAAGGATAATTATGAAGATGCTCATCCATTTTTGCCCCTAGTTGGTAACCTCCAAAGATGGATAATCCTAGTGCAATTCCTCCCATGATGTGGATGGACGATGTTTTTACTAAAAAGTTTACGAACTCTTGTAAGCTTGTTTCAATGCCTTTATTCCCCTTTTTTAAGGGATTTTTTAAGTCGTTAATTATTTCCTCTGAAGCGTGGCAGTCTTTGAGGAAGTTTTCGATATAGTTATTTGTAGTTTCCTGATTATGTTTTATTACGTATGCGGTCTTGCGGAAATTCCATCTTATATATTTGATATTAAACCACTTTTGTTCTTCTTCAAGCTCTATCATTTCCATTACTTTCCCATGTTCTTTTAAATAGGTGCTTTTCATGATGCACCACGCACCCCGCGTACATTCTTAGGTCTACCGTCATCGTACGCTTGGGTTCGGATCATTAAAGCATCTTTTCGGGCGTCCTTAACAATTTGAGCAGCCTCCTGCCGTCCTTTCTCAATAATCTCTCTTGCTTCCCGTGTTGCTTTTTCCGTCATTTCCCGTTGTCGAATCATATTGTTTTCTGCTTCCTGTTTATAGGTATCTGCTAATTGGAGTTCATTTCCAATCGTTTCTCTCCTCCGCTCTAATGCTTCAACTAACTTACCTAAGAACTTTTTTTTAAGGACGAAAATTAGAATCGTAAATAATATTGCTTGGTAAACCATAGTTCCAATTGAAACGGGCATACCGAAAATTTCAAAATCCCCCATTTTTTACATCTCCTTTATGCGGCTTCATTTACTCTTTGACCAACGTAAACCATGAAAAGTGTTACAAAAATGTATGCTTGAATTCCACCGATGAATAAGCAAAATGCTTGCCATATAATCATAGGGCCTGCAGTAAGTAGACCTGCACCAATTCCAGTAAACACACCTCCATCAAATCCATGTGTTACTGCTCCAGCAAGAATGCCGAGCATTATTTCTCCAGCGTAAATGTTTCCGAACAGCCGAAGCCCAAGTGTAAGTGTAGAAGCAAATTGCTCAAGAATATTAATTAAAAATAGGGCTTTGAAGGGCTTAAAGAAACTAAACAAATATCCCTTAAATCCATGCATGCGAATGTCAATATAATGAGTGTAGACAATCATCATAATCGCCAGTGTCAGTGTGACATGGGCATCTGAGGTTGGGGATTTCCACCAGGTAGCATGGTTTTCACCGGCAATAATTGAAAAAGGAATTCCCATAATATTGGCGACTAAAAGATACAGAAGAAGCCCAACACCTGCTGAAAGGATGAAAAAATTGTCCTTGCTCCCAATGGAATTTTCCATGATATTTTTTACAAAGTCGATGATCCATTCCATTAGGTTTTGCAATTTCCCTGGTTTTTCTGCGGTGACGTGCCTTGTGCAATAATTTACAAAAATGAGCACAACCAATGCGGCGATGGTGCTACTCAGGATTATTGACAAATCGAATGTCAAGCCAAACAATTGCACAAGTGGTCGAGTGGAGTGCATATAAATACCTTCTTCCTGTTAATGGTTACTTTCAGAAAGTGGTGGGGAGGATGTGGGAGATTATGTTTGAGTAAATTACCTATTTTACATCTTTATTATACAAAACATTTATTCAAAGTGATGATACGAATGTGTCGAAAAATAAAAAATTCTGAATAGTTTTTTTATTACTATTGAAATAGTTGATATAGATTTACCTAAATGTTAAAGACTATTGAAACTCCTATCTTTAGAGTTGGTTTGAGGTTTTTAAAAACGCTCGTGTTAAAGAAGGCAACACCAAGACTTAATGGTGTTGCCTTAAAAATAGTATATGAAAAAAACAGTTACTCATGAACGGCGCTGAATTCATGCACCCATACTTTCATTTTTGGAAGCCAAGGCATCCCGGAATGATAGGATAAAATCTTTTGTTTATATTCTTCTACCGATTCAAATCCTTCTTGGCGTGCATGGTCATCTGTTAATTGACCAAGAGTTTGTGAATACACACGGTCGACGATGAACTTTTTATCTTTCAAAATCATGATTTCTCCAACGTCCGCATATCTGCCATTCCGGCGTGTTGCCGTTTTTTGGCCGTTAATTATTTTGTTAATATCTTCTGGTATTGTAACAAGTCTATCAATCGTACACGTTTTTGGTGGCAGTACATTGTTTTCATGATCAGCAGCCATTGAAATACCTCCTTTTATCTATTATCACGTTATTAATGTAACATATTTCGAATGAAGGCCAAACCCTTTTAATAAGGCTGTTTTCTAAAAAGATTGTTGTCTTTGAACGAGTTTTGAATTCATAGCGTTGAAATCAACACTTCTCAAATAGCAACAATGTTTACGAAAACAACCAAAATTAAAGGGTGACTTTAAAACTGTCACCCTTTTTTCTTACCCTGCTTTATTTTTTCCAACCCGCCATTTTTGTGCTTCTTTTAAAATCGCTGAATAGGTACGCTCAAAAACATCTGGTGGAACTGGCTTACTAAAGTAGAACCCTTGAATTTCATCACAATCATGTTTTTGTAGATGAATGACTTGTTCTTTTGTTTCTACCCCTTCGGCTGTAACAGCAAGATTCAGATTATGACCCATATTGATAATGGTAGAAACAATGGCTTCATTAGAAGGATTCACATTCATATCCTTAATAAATGATTGATCAATTTTAACACGATCGATAGGTAATTGACGTAAATAGCTAAGCGAACTGTATCCGGTACCAAAGTCATCTACACTAATTCGGACACCTAAACCCTTTAGTTTCATTAGTATTTCAAGTGACCTTTCGATATCCATTGACATGCTTTCAGTGATTTCTAATTCCAAGAGCTCAGGATTTATTCCTGAATCGATTATTATTTTTTCTACAGTACTAACAAGGTTTGACTGTAACAATTGCCTGGTTGATAAATTAACCGAAATGGGAATGGGGGGCAAACCCTTCGATTGCCATGTAACACTTTGAGTGCAAGCTTCCCGCAACACAAATTCTCCAATTTGGACGATTAGTCCCGTTTCTTCTGCGGAGGGAATGAAGTTCCCGGGTGAAATAAGTCCTCTTTCAGGGCTGATCCAGCGAACCAATGCCTCTAGCCCAGCAATGGTTCCTGATTGTATGCTGACTTTCGGTTGATAATAAACGACGTATTCATTTCTTTCTAACGCCTTTCGGAGCTCATTTTCTAAAGTTAACTGATCAGAAGACAGGTCATCTTTACTCTGTGTATAAACAGCAAAACTTTTCTTGCCCTGTTCTTTTGCTCGGTACATAGCACGATCTGCATTTTTGATTAAATTTTCTGCATCCATTCCGTCGTTCGGATAAAAGGCAACTCCAATACTAGCGGAAATAGGGATTTCATATTCCTTTATAAAGATTGGAGCTTCCAAACTTTTAATTATCTTATTCACTTTAGAGATAGCCTCTTCACGGCTGCTTAAATTAGGTAGAAGAATTGAAAACTCATCTCCTCCAAATCTAGTAACTGTGTCTTCATCGGAAAGGTAACTTAGCAGTTTGCTTCCAACTTCTTTTAATAAGAGATCTCCAGTCGTATGGCCTAACGTATCATTTACCACTTTAAATCGGTCAAGATCTAAAAACAAGACTGCTAATTGTGGGTTGGGTTGGTTCTTTATTTTTTCCAATGCTTCATTCAATCTGGTTTTAAACAATCGATAATTTGGTAAACCAGTTAAGTAATCGTGAAAAGCCGAGTTTTGTAATGATTCATAAACTGTCATCCTGTCAAGGGCAAGTGCTATCTGGTTAGTAAAGACAGAAAGTGTATTTACCAACTCGTTCGTAAAATAATCAGGAATTTTGCTGGCAATACTTAAAGCCCCTATCGCTTTATTCTTCGCAACAATAGGCAAAATTAAGAGAGAGTGCAATCCACTTTTTAGAAGTTGCTCTCCATAATAAGATAAACTAATATGGTTAAGATTATTGTGGATGACGGTTTGTTTGGTGCTAATGGCTTGATGTAAAGAGGTGTTAGCATTTTTAAGTACCTGCGAATGAATATTTCCATGTTGGTCCAAGTCAAAAAGTTCTAAAATATTATTTTTATTTAAAATGACTAAGGAAATTTGGTTTGTTTGACAATGATTAATGATATTTACCAAAATGCTTTTCATGACTTCTTTTCTTTGAACATTATCCTCTAAGACGGAGCTTGATATATTAGCTAGCACTTCTAATATGTCTACTTTTTCTGATAAGTCTTTGGTGGCTTTGTTAATTTCCTCCACTAATATTTCTTCATGACGGTTTATTGTGTGAGCCATTTTATCAAATGCAAGTGCTAATTCGTGAATTTCAATAATTTCATCTTCGACAATATCAAAATGGCGCTCTCCCGCTGTCATTTTCTTTGTTGCAACAATAAGCTGATTAATTGGCGAAGCTAATCTTTTGCTAATTAAATAAGAAAAAATGAGTGATAAAAAGGAAATAATCATTGTTAGAATTGCTGTACCTACATAAAGACTTTCGCGCTTTTGTTGTAAAGTATCGGTTTTTAATCCAATTTCAACCTCACCCACATTTTCTTGGAAATATTGAAGTGGGACTTTTTCAACAATGATATTTTTTTTATCAATCGTGGTTTCACCTTTTTGGTTTACTGTGACACCGTCTTTATCTTTCACGATAACATAAGCAATGTTTGGTTCGGATAGTAATGAATAGGCAAGAGGACTAATATGTGAATAGTCCTCTTGCAGCATATATAACCCAATTGCCGAGTTTAATGTATTAGCAGCGGTAACCCCTTCATTTCTTAAAAGAGCTTCAAGGTGTGTTGATTCTTGCCAAAGGTTTAGACCGCTAAATGTGAAAATTCCAATAAGTACAAGACTATTGAAAGCTAACCAAAAGCGGAAAGCTAATCTATTGTGCCATTTCATGATTTCTTACCTCCTCGAGGAGGTTAATCCATTGTTGATAATTTTCTGCTTGTTGAGTGCGGCCATACCGCTCGGTAATTTTGTCCCATTCAACAGCAGTTTCCTGTAGTGCTTTTTCAGGTGTTATATTATGGATAATTGCAGAATAGATGTTCTTATCAAGAACTTGCATATACTCCCAGCCACCTGGAATCATTAAATCTGCATTTGGATTATTTAAACTTAATTTCACTGTATTTAAAAAATCTTGATTAATTTCCTTTGAAGGGAATGCGCCTTTTCCACTTGTTGAAAAATGACTAAGTCTAAAAGGATCATTAATGGTTTCTTTAGAAGTAATAGCCTGTTTACTGATATCCTTTGATGTAATATATGAAATAATATCCCATGCCTTATCAGGTTTTGTTGATTTCTTGGATATTCCTAATACTCGGCCAATCCACACTCCTCCGCGTGGGTTTTTTTGATTTTCAGCTGGAACAAGGCTCCAACCGACCTTATTTTCAACTTCGGATTTCCATATTTTTTTATCGTATGAAAATCGTGATGTATCACTCCACTGAACAACCATGGCGATATTTCCATGGAGGAATGCGTTATTTAAATCTATCCAATCATACATAGAATTTGGTGGTGTCGCTCCACTGTCATTGAGGTTAATTAAATCTTGTAGTGCTTTTATTCCTTGCTGATTTTGGATTTGTGGGTTCATATCATTATCGAAATATTGTCCACCCATTGATAAATAACGCTCAGCGAACCAAATATATCTTTTAGCATCACCACCAAAGATCGCGGTGCCATAAAGATCAATGTTGCCATCGTTATTGGTATCCCTTGTAAGAAAGTGTGAGATTTGGTCATATTCCTCCCATGTGGTGGGTGGGTTTAAATCGCGACCATATAATTTTCGATAATCGTCATTATACTTTTTAAAGATGTCTTTCCGATAAAATAACAAGTGGGTGTCGCCATCATAAACCATGCCATAATCATGGCCACCATACTTCATATAAAGATTGCGATAAACAGGAATAATGTCATCCATATCTTTAGCGTTATTTGTGTATGTATCCAATGGAAGCAGCATATCTCTCTCAACGTATTCAGGTATTTTTCCGGGGAATAACATATAAATATCATAAGTTTTTTTACTAGCAAATAAAAAGTCTTCCAAATTATCGTTAAGTCTATTAGGGTAGTGGTACTCTAAACGGACACCAAACTTTTTCTCAATGTTTTTTTCTTCCTTTTTAAATAAAGCTAATGACTGTTCTGAATCAGCAATTATGGAAATCTTAGGAAGTTTATTTTTTGAAGCAGTATCTTTCTTGTTTTTGGTCTCTGAATTACAGCCAGACACCAACAGCATGAACACGAAAAGCCAAAGCATGAACTTCGGTTTCATAGGAATACCCCCAACTATTGTATGGGTATATTATACCAATCTAATATTGGTTCGTGGAGTGTTCACGAAATTGTCAAGTTAATGATAAAATTTAAAAAACTTAAGCAAATATAAAATAGGTAGAATAGTATTTATTAAAAATAATGTTAGTCAACTGTTAAATTATATTTAGGTCATTTATACTATATAAGTTGACCAACAATTATTTTGAAAAAGGTGAAACAGATGGAAAATCAGGCAATCCTTGCTTTAGGAATTTTTATTATTTCATACGCGGTTATTATTTCCGAAAAAATTCATCGCACCATCATTGCGATGCTTGGTGGGATTCTGGTAGTGATGTTCGGGGTTCTCGATCAGAAAACAGCTATCCATCATATTGATTTTAATACAATTGGCTTATTGATTGGCATGATGATCATCGTCTCAATAACTGCCGAGACTGGTGTATTTAAATTTATTGCCATTTGGCTGACAAAAAGGGTCCATGGAAACCCTATTTCTATCCTAATCGTCTTAAGTTTATTTACGGCGGTTGCTTCTGCTCTTCTTGATAATGTCACCACTGTATTACTTGTGGTTCCAGTGACAATTAGTATTACGAAGCAATTGAAATTAAACCCGATTCCATATTTAATCTTACTTATCCTTTCATCGAACATCGGTGGAACAGCAACGATGATTGGTGATCCACCGAACATAATGATTGGTAGTGCTGTAAAAGAGTTAACTTTTCTATCATTTATTGATAATTTAGCTTCAGTATGTATCCTCATTTTGGTGGTAACGATTGCGATTTTTGTGTTTCTTTATCGGAAATCATTACATACAACTGAAGAATTAAAACGAGAACTATTGAAAAAGAATGAAAAAGATGAACTTACAAATCCTAAGCTCCTAAGAAAATGTTTGTTCGTGATCTTCCTCACTATCGGTGGCTTTTTCCTCCACCAGTATATCCATATTGAAACTGCTACAATTGCCCTTTTAGGTGGATTTTTGTTGTTATTGCTGGCTGGAAAAAAACATCTCGATCGGGCATTAGAAAAAATAGAATGGACAACCTTATTCTTTTTTATCGGATAGTTTATTATGGTTGGAGTGCTTGTGGAAACAGGTTTGATTG
>CAURFY010000016.1:0-15740 GCA_963524115.1 uncultured Bacillus sp. | reverse complement strand
CGTAGTAGCAGCGTCCTTTCTTGGTAGTTACATCTTTAAGATTATGACTAACCAAGAAGTTTTTTTCTCGCGTCTTTTTTCACCAATAGAGAAAATTATTTATCGGCTAATTGGTATCAAGGATTGTGAACAATTATCTGTTAAAAAATATATCAATTCTGTTTTAATATTTTCATTTGTGGGATTCATTGTTTTGTGGTTACTTTTGCTATTACAGGGCTATTTACCCTTAAATCCAGATGGTAAAGCTGATTTATCTTGGGATGCGGCCTTCAACACTGCTGCGAGCTTTGTAACGAATACTAACTGGCAGGGTTATGCTGGAGATCAGTCTTTGTCCTATTTTTCACAGATGTTTGGTCTAACAGTACAAAATTTTGTTTCTGCTGCTACAGGCATGGCCGTTTTATTCGCAGTTATTCGTGGGCTTGTTTTAGAAGAAAGTAAAGAAATTGGAAACTTTTGGAGAGATCTAACCAGGATTATTGTTTATATTTTAATGCCTTTGGCAGTTGTTGTTTCGCTATTATTAGTTTCACAAGGGGTTGTACAAACCTTACAAGGTTCTCAAAATGCTATTAGTTTGGAATCTGGAGCGGTTCAAAATATTTCTTTAGGTCCTGTTGCTAGCCAAGTTGCAATTAAAGTACTTGGAAGTAATGGTGGTGGGTTTTTTGGTGCAAATTCAGCTTTTCCATTAGAAAACCCAACTGCGTTTTCTAATATTTTACAGATTTTTTCAATGTTGTTAATACCTGTATCTTTATTATTTTTGTTTGGGAAAGCTGTTAAAGATAGTAAACAGGGTAGAGCCTTATTTATAACTATGGCGATTTTGTTTGTTTCTTTACTTGCGCTTGTTACGTTTAGTGAATGGAATATGGGTCCCGTATACGACGGCGTAAAAGTTGCTGGTAATATGGAAGGAAAAGAGGTTGTTCACGGTATTGGTGGATCAGCTTTATGGACAATCGCTACTACCGCAACATCGACTGGTGCTACAAATTCCAGTTTATCAAGTTACACATCCATTGGTAGCATTGCTCCATTATTCTTAATGCAACTCGGTGAAATTGCATTTGGCGGAGTTGGTTCTGGTATTTACGGGATGTTAGCCTTTGTTTTATTAACGGTGTTTATTGCTGGTCTAATGGTGGGAAGGACACCAGAATATTTAGGGAAAAAGGTTGAACCATTTGATATGAAAATGGCAAGCATCATGATTTTAGTACCAGTATTGCTAAGTCTTTCTTCTACTTCGATAGCTGTCATGATGCCTAAGATTACGGACTGGCTACAAACATCGGGTGCTCATGGATTTACCGAGGTCCTTTATAACTATACGTCTATGTCAAATAATAATGGTAGTAGTTTCGCAGGTTTTGAAGCAAATACCTTATTTACGAATTTGCTTGGTGGCATAATCATGCTGTTCACTCGTTTTATTCCTATGACTGCGGCGATATACTTAGGAGGAAACTTTGCAAAGAAAAAACATGTAGCGGTTAGTGAAGGAACACTTTCTACTAGTGATAGTTTATTTATTTGCTTCTTATTGGGTGTAATCATTATTATTGGGGCATTGAGTTACCTACCTTCCATTGCACTTGGTCCAATTGCTGACTATTATAGGACAAGATAATTCGAGGTGAAATAGAATGAAAAATAGCGCACTAACAAAAGAAATATTATTGGATGCAGTGAAACAAGCCTTTAAAAAATTGACTGTTAAAGTGCAAGTAAGGAATCCAGTTATGTTTGTTGTATATCTAGGGGCGATTGTTTCTAGCATTTTGTATGTTCTTTCTTTGGGAGGCATTCAAGATGAAGGGTCAGGTTATACCTTTACGATCACTCTCATTTTATGGTTTACAGTACTTTTCGGGAACTTTGCCGAATCCATTGCCGAAGGACGTGGCCGAGCGCAAGCTGATACACTTAGAAGCGCTCGTACAGAAGTAAAAGCGAAAAAACTAAAAAGAAAAGATGATCACAAGGATTTTGAAATAGTCATTTCGAGTGCTTTAAAAAAAGGAGACCTTGTTTTAGTTGATACAGGGGAACAGATTCCAATGGATGGGGATGTGATCGAAGGCGCAGCTTCCGTTGATGAAAGTGCTATTACAGGTGAATCTGCCCCTGTTATTAGAGAATCTGGTGGTGATAGAAGTGCAGTAACCGGTGGGACAACGGTTTTATCAGACTGGTTAGTGATTGTTGTCACCGCAGAAGCTGGTGATAGCTTTCTAGATAAAATGATTTCGATGGTTGAAGGCTCCAATCGAAAAAAAACACCTAATGAAATTGCTTTACAGATCATCTTAGTTACCTTAACAATCATTTTCCTAGTAGTAAGCAGCAGTTTGTTTCCATTTACTAGATTCTCTGCTCAACAAATTGGTAGTGGGTCAGCTATATCAATCACAAATATTATTGCTTTATTAGTCTGCTTAGCACCGACAACCATTGGTGCACTTCTTTCTTCAATTGGAATAGCTGGCATGAGTCGGTTAAATCAAGCAAATGTGCTGGCAATGAGTGGTCGGGCGATTGAAGCTGCAGGTGATGTTGATGTACTTTTATTAGACAAAACAGGAACAATCACGTTAGGAAATCGGCAAGCGACTGAATTTAGACCAGTCGAAGGTATGAGTGAGCAAGAATTGGCAGATGCAGCCCAACTCTCATCCTTATCCGATGAAACAGCAGAAGGAAGATCCATTGTTGTTTTAGCTAAAGAGCGTTTTAATATTCGTGGCCGTAAAATGAGCGAATTGGATGCAGAATTTATCGAATTTACAGCTAAGAAACGAATGAGCGGTATCAATTACCAAGGTAACGAAATTCGAAAAGGTGCTGCGGATTCAATCAAGACCTACGTAACGGAGCATGGTGAGGAATTTCCACAGGATTGTGAGGGGATTGTGAAAGAGATTGCAAGCATGGGCGGTACTCCGTTAGTCGTAACGAAAAATTATAAAGTTCTAGGCGTCATTTATTTGAAAGACATCCTAAAAAACGGTGTAAAGGAAGAATTTCAAAAATTGCGCAACATGGGAATTAAAACAATCATGATAACAGGAGACAATCCAATGACGGCAGCGGCAATTGCAGCTGAAGCCGGAGTCGATGATTTTTTAGCAGAGGCAAAACCTGAAGATAAAATGAATTTAATTCGTGAATATCAACAAAATGGTCATTTAGTAGCTATGACTGGAGACGGTACAAACGATGCTCCGGCCCTAGCTCAAGCTGATGTTGCTGTAGCCATGAATTCTGGTACACAAGCCGCAAAAGAAGCAGGTAATATGGTTGATTTGGATTCAAGTCCAACAAAGCTAATTGAAATTGTTCGAATTGGTAAGCAGTTATTGATGACACGAGGTGCATTATTCACATTTAGTATTGCCAATGATGTAGCAAAATACTTTACGATTATCCCAGTCCTGTTTCTAAGTATTTACCCTGATCTATCAACATTGAACTTTATGAATTTTAAAAGTACAAATAGTGCCATTCTTTCTGCTATCATCTACAACGCTTTAATTATAATCTGCCTGATCCCTTTATCTTTAAAAGGGGTACCTTATAAAGAGATTCCGGCAGGAAAATTATTGCGGCGCAATATGTTTATTTATGGATTAGGGGGCATAATTGCTCCATTTATTGCCATTAAACTAATTGAGGTCATCCTTACCTTAAGTGGGATTGTTTAAGGAGGAAATTTAATGAAGAAAATAGTTACTAGTCTTCGTGCCATTTCTGTCTTTGCCGTTTTATGTGGGATTGTTTATCCTTTGGCTATCACAGGCTTTTCTCTATTATTCTTTCAAGATAAAGCGAATGGTAGTATGATAACGTTAGAAAATTCAAATGGAAAAAGTGAAGTAGTTGGCTCAAAATTGATTGGTCAAACGTTTACTGAACCAGGTTATTTTATTGGACGTCCACACGAGATAAGTTATTTAGCTCCAAACAGCGAAGAACAAACAGCATTGGTAGGGGAACGAGTTCAGTTTTGGCATGATGTAGATCCTACAAATCAAACTGATATACCGATGGAGTTAGTAACTGCATCTGCCAGTGGTGTAGATCCGTTTATCTCACCGGAAGCTGCAATTTATCAAATAAATCGAATTGCGAAAGAACGTGGTGTAAAACCACAACAAGTAAAAAGCATTATTGATGAACATACGACGAAACGCAGTTTTTATCTATTTGGAGAACCAGTGGTCAATGTTTTGGAAGTAAATATCGCTTTAGATAAATTATCTATGAAAAAATAATAGAACAATAATGTTTCGAGAGGAGGGACAAATTTGCAAGGGAGAGATGAATTTCGACCGGACTCAAAGCAACTCTTAAAAATGATCAAACGTGATGAAGAACGGATAAATGATAGAGGGAAGTTGAAGATATTTTTTGGTTATGCACCTGGGGTTGGAAAAACCTTTGCTATGCTGGACGAAGCGCATTATTTGCTAAATGAAGGTGTGGATGTTGTTGTTGGATATGTTGAACCTCACACACGTCAAGAAACGAATCATCTCTTGCAAGGACTCCCTGTAGTCCCTCCAAAATCGTTGGTATATATAAGCATTCAATTAAAGGAATTTGATTTAGATGCTGTATTAGAGCGGAAACCTGAGTTAGTTTTGGTGGATGAGTTAGCACATACGAATGCATTGGGAGTTCGGAATAAAAAACGGTATCTAGATATAGAAGAATTGTTACAAGCAGGAATCGATGTATTTACTACAGTAAATGTTCAGCATATTGAAAGTCTAAATGATCTTGTCGAAAAAATTACGAATGTTGTCGTACGTGAGACAGTCCCAGATTATATCTTTGATTTCGCAGATAGTATTGAACTCATTGATCTTGACTCGGAAGAATTGATTGGCCGGTTAAATGGGGGCAAAATTTATCGTGAGGATAAAGTAGAAGTAGCCCAACAAAACTTTTTTTCACATGGAAATTTACGATTGCTTCGTGAAGTAGCCATGCGTAAACTAGCTGACCACATTAGTCAAAATCAAGAGGTGAATGAATGCGGATCTGAGAAAACCGCTACGCTAAAAATATTAGTTTGTATCAGCACGTCTCCCTCTGCTGCTAAAAGTATTCGCTGGGGGGCTAGAATGGCGGATGCCTTTCATGGTTCTTTGACCACTGTTTATGTCGAAACGAGTGAGGAAGAAGAACTTTCACACAAGCAGAAAGAAACTCTTGAAAAAAATATGGCTTTAGCTGAAAAACTAGGCGCTAAGATGATTGTTCTATATGGTAAAGATGTGGCTGAAACCATTGCAGATTACGCCAATATCTCAGGAATCACGAATATTGTCATGGGTAAAAGTCGAAACAAGAAACGATTAATTTCTTTATTTGAAAAAGATTTCGAAGAAAAGTTATTCACTTTGTTAGATAAGAGCGAGATTCATATTTTAACCAACAATGATTATAAGGAAGAGTATTCTCCTAACTCTAAAAAGAAGTGGTTTAAGTATTATTCGATTTCTTGGTCGGATACAAATAAGGTGTTAGG
Source organism: uncultured Bacillus sp. (assembly GCA_963524115.1). Lineage (GTDB taxonomy): Bacteria > Bacillota > Bacilli > Bacillales > Cytobacillaceae > Bacillus_BU. Next base: position 10,192 of record CAURFY010000016.1, on the reverse strand, counting down.
GATATTATTTCTGACGACACTTCTATCATATGCAGTCCAATCATTAAGCGTTGGTGTAAACAATTTATCAATGATTTACATATTAGCTGTTATTTTTATTTCTAGAATATCTAAAGGATATTTCTATGGCGTTTTGGCATCTTTAATTAGTGTTTTCCTATTTGACTATCTTTTTACTCCACCGTTTTATACTCTGAAGACAAATGATCCAAATTATTACATTACATTTCTCGTAATGTTGGTTATATCACTAATTATTTCTGGTTTAACGACACAATCTAAAATACAAACTCATATAGTAGTTGAACGTGAGAAACGGTTAGAAGTACTGAATGATATCAATAGGAGATTATTAAGAACAAGAGGTCTAGAGCATATTATAGCTGTTACAAATGAGTATATCGAACAATTATTTCATCGTTCAGTTGTTTTTTATAGTGAAAATGATAATGGAAGAATAGAAGCTCACCTGGGGAATACCGTTGATGATGACGCAAATAATCTATTATCAAGTGAAGAACAAGCAGTGGCAAACTGGGTCTTTTTAAATAATAAAGTAGCAGGTTCAGGTACAGATACATTAGCTGGTTCAGATGGTTTTTATATGCCTATTACTTCGGAAGGGACGGTTTTAGGTGTCTTAGGTATTGTATGTAAAAATAAACCATTTAATCAAGATATACGCTTAACCCTGCAAATAATTACTACATTAGTTGCAATGGCAATGGACCGGCAAAAAGTTTCAGATGAGCAACACAAAACGATGGTTGAAAATGAACGAGAAAAAATTCGCAGCAATTTATTACGCTCGATTTCACATGACATTAGAACTCCATTGACAGGCATTCTTGGAGCTAGTTCAGCGTTGCTAGATAATGAAAATGAATTGGACATGCCAACTAAACGCGAATTAATTGGTTCTATAAAAAATGAAGCCCAATGGTTGATTCGCTTGGTTGAAAATTTACTTTCCTTAACGGGGATTCAAGATGGATCTGTTACTGTTAAAAAAACAGATGAAGTGATTGATGAAGTCGTTTCAGGTGCCATCAGTCGAGTAAAGAAAAGCTTTCCAAATCGAAAATTTAGTATTAGATTACCAGATAAAGTGTTGTTCGTGCCAATGGATTCTACCTTGATCATGCAAGTAATAATAAACTTATTAGAGAATGCCATAAAGCATTCTCCAGAAGACACTACAATTGAAGTGAACGTGAAAGAAGTCGGGAAGAATGTACTCGTGGAAGTAGTGGATCAGGGGGAAGGCATTTCAGATGAGGTATTCCCCTATTTATTCGAACCATATAATCCGCGTAGTAAAAAAAGCCCAGATGCATCCCGAGGAATGGGAATTGGTTTATCTATTTGCATGACAATTGTTCAGGCTCATGGGGGGACAATGAGAGCTTATAATTTAAACGAATCTGGTGCAGTTTTTCAGTTCAGTCTATCCTTACAAGGGGAAGATGACAATGGAAAATAAATTTGTCATATTAATAATTGAAGATGATAAAAGTATTACGGATTTTTTAGCGGCTGTTTTACTGTCTAATAACTATCAAGTCCGAAAAGCCAAAACCGGCAAAGAAGGACTTTCTTTGATTACTTCTTATAATCCAGATTTAACCTTATTAGATTTAGGATTACCTGATATTGATGGTTTAGACGTTTTAAAGCAAATCAGGAAATGGTCAGATGCGCCCATTATGGTTGTATCGGCAAGGGACCAAGCACGAGAAAAAGTAGAAGCATTGGATTTGGGGGCAGATGATTATATCACGAAACCTTTTAATACTCCTGAACTACTTGCTCGCATTCGGACAGCATTACGGCATAGTCTGAAGAAAACTGAAACCTCTACACTTCCTTGTGGTAGTTTTTCTATTGGAAATTTGGTAATTGATTATGAGAAAAGGAAAGTCTTTGTAGAAAAGAAAGAAATACATTTAACACCCATTGAATATAAAATTTTGGTTCTCTTATCACAATTTTCAGGGAAAGTTTTGACACATGACTTTATTACCAAAGGCATCTGGGGTCCATATGAGAACGATAACAGAACTTTACGCGTCAATATGGCCAATATTCGCCGCAAAGTTGAAAAAAATCCGGCCGAACCAAAATATATTCTAACAGAAATCGGTGTAGGTTATCGTATGGTAGATGAATGGATTGAATGATGGTTGTTTTATTTTGAAGAAAAATCATTCCCAATAACAAAAGACCGTTCTGGTCGCCATTCGTTCAGTGATACCATTTCATAATAAAATTCAATAAATGGAAAACTATAAAAAAATAATTTGTAAAATGGAGAAAAACGGCAAAATAAAGAGATTTAATTAGCATTATTTAAATGAAAGCGTTTTTTATCGTGATTATAGCCAAATTAAGTCATTTTTGAGCCGTTTTGGCCTTTTACATTTATTCCCCTTGGGAGTAATATCATCCTCATAGTAAATAATCTTATACAGTCTAATCCCGAAAGGGAACGGAGGAACCATTTTTTTGGGGTTAATTCTACAGATTTGTAGAAGGGATGTGAAACTCTTTCGCCATCCTACCCGTCAGCTAACTTCGTCGGCTAAAGCGAAGGAGGTCAAAAGACCACCTTATGATAGGTGCTTTTTTTGTGCTCTTTTTTACAAGAAAAGCCTAATCATAATTTTGAAGTCTTTTTTTGTTTGCAAAAAAAATTAAAGGAGAAAAAGGAAGTTAAAAAATGAACTCTTTAGACATACTAGAACCAATGATATTCAGGGGGAAGAACTAATGACATTTAGAAGGTTATTATTTGGGCGACCATTAAAATCAGAGGAAGCAGAAGCAGAAAAAATGCCCATTTGGAAAGCATTACCTATTTTATCTTCAGATGCCCTTTCTTCAGTAGCATATGGAACAGAAATGATTCTCCTTGAGCTTGCAACTGTTGGTGCATTTGCGTTCTCCTTTTCATTACCTATTGCTATTGCAATCATCTTATTAATTACAATTCTTATTATCAGTTATAGACAAGTGATCGATGCGTATCCTCAAGGCGGAGGAGCCTATATGGTCGCAAAAGAAAATCTAGGAATGATGTGGGGGCGTTTAGCAGGTGTTTCATTACTAATTGACTATACCTTAACAGTAGCAGTTTCTATATCGGCAGGGGTACTGGCAATTACCTCAGCTTACCCTTCGACAATGCCGTATGTAGTCCCAATTGGACTCGTTTTTATTTGGTTTATGGTTTGGATGAATCTTAGAGGAACATCGGAATCTGGTAATGTTTTTGCTTTACCGACTTATTTATTTATTCTTTGTATGTTGGCCATAGTAGGGAAAGGTTTGTTCGACTGGCTTATGGGAACAGGGCAGGCTACTTCCAATGCGTCTATTCCTACAGAATTACCAGCAAGTTTGACTTGGTTTATTTTGTTAAAAGCATTTTCCTCGGGGTGTTCTGCGGTTACAGGAGTTGAAGCTATTTCTAATGCTGTACCATATTTTAAGAGCCCTTCCCAAAGGAATGCGAAACTAACAATGCTTACATTAGGGGTATTGTTAGCAATAATATTTGGTGGAGTAACCATGCTTTCACAAGTTTATAATATTCATCCAGACCCAACAGGAACTAAATCGGTTTTGTCTTTAGTTGCAGAAGATGCCTTTGGGCGTGGAGTGTTTTATTATATTATTCAATTTGCAACTATGATGATATTGGTATTGGCGGCAAATACTAGCTTTAACGGATTTCCGATTTTAGGATCTATAATGGCACAGGATAAAAACATGCCCCGAATGTTTAGTAATCGAGGAGAACGTTTAGCTTTTAACTATGGGATAGTTACACTCGGAATATTAGCAAGTGTTTTATTAATTGTATTTGGTGGTAGAACTGAAGCTTTAATACCTCTTTATGCAATTGGAGTTTTCTTATCTTTTACTCTGGCGCAATTTGGCCTTGTCCTGAAATGGAGAAAAGACAAATCACAAGGTTGGCAAAGGAAAGCAATTATTAATGGAATAGGGGGAGTTATAACTTTTTTTGTTGTAATCATTTTTAGTATTACTAAATTTGCAGAAGGAGCATGGATAGTACTAATAATTACACCTATATTATTATGGTTGATCACAAAAATTAGTAAGCATTATGACAATGTAGCTGAGGAATTAAAATTTGACATAAGTGAGCCTGTTCCAAATGTTGAAACGGTTATTATTGTCCCAGTGGCTGGTATTCATAAGGTAGTTGTATCCACAATTGCGTATGCAAAATCACTTACACCGGATGTTGTAGCTTTTTATGTAGCTTTTTCACCCGAGGATGCGAAAAAAATGGAGTTGAAATGGGAAATGTGGAATCCTGGGGTTAGACTAGTGGTTGTGGTATCACGTTACCGTACATTGATAAAACCATTAATTGATTTTATTAGCCGAGCTGAGAAACGTTACGGTAACTATAAGAGAATAACTGTCCTCTTACCTGAATTTATTACGCGTAAGAGGTGGCATCGCTTTTTACACAATCAATCAGCATTTCGTATCCGCACATTACTTTTGAGGAGAAAAGACGTTGTGGTTTCCACTGTTCCATTTCATTTAAAAGATTAATCTCATAACAATACTTATAAAAGGTCCAATGAATCATTCATTGGACCTTTTTATATGTTTTTTAGCTGCTAATAGGAGTTAAAAGGGTCAATATAGGCAAAAGTAAGAATATAAATGCATTTAGGAGTGATAAAAAATGGAACAGATTTGTAATGTTTGTAAGCGTGATGAGGAAGATATTGAAAAAGATAATGAAAAAATAGTTTTTCTAATTTGTGATAAATGTTTAAGAAGTGAAAATTTTACCCCTTTTTTGGATAAAATCTTCCAAAATAAAAATTGTTTATGATTATATTTTAAAAATGGTAATAAAATTAACGGGACATACAAAAAGAGATATCTTTATAAAATATTAATATCACGCCGGAATCCTTAACGCCACCTTTATATGCATTTTGTTATGATAATATTGAAAAACATAGTGCATTAAAGGTAGGAGTGAAATTTGATGACCATAGTATCTGATAAATTCGGTCTGCTGGGGTTAGTCATCCTATTTTTTTTCTTTTTTCTCTGGTTTTGGGAGGATGATTTTTGATTTTAATGAATTAACTAATCGAACATCTGGGAGCCTCATTTCCCATTTCTCCTAAAAACTTTGTAACATCTTCTCTATTATTTGAAATAACGAACCTGACCAAGTCATTCCCCCCAAACGTAACCTCAACAAAATTCATTGTTATCCTAACTATTTGTTGCTTTTTGTTCCAATTTTAAAAATCTTAATATTGATAGATTTTATCCAAAATTTACTCCGATTAAGATTGGGAGTAATATAATATTGATATTATATGAAACTTTTAAAATCTATCCTATTAGGAGCGAGAAAAGTGGATAAAAAGCTGCACTTCAAAAGGATGCTTAAACAAATAGCCATCATACTTGGGCTTAATATATTTGCCACTTTTTTATCTTTGCTTATTCAGCATTGGGGTTTTACAGAAATTAGTATTGTTGTCATTTATCTTCTATCTGTCCTCGTTACATCAAGATATACGCGGGGATATTCTTACGGAATTGTTGCTTCATTTATTTCCTTATTTTCCTTTAACTTCTTTTTTACCGGACCCCTTTACACTTTTAAAGTAGATGAAAGCAATTATATTTTCACTTTTATCATTATGCTTTTGGCCTCGATTTTTACGAGCGCGCTGACTAGTAAGCTGATTCGTTCAAAGGAACTTGCTAATCAAAGGGAAAAACAAGCACAAATTTTATATCAAATCACTAGTGCTATAGCTAAAACAGGTGGAGTTTCTGATGTTGCTGCCGTATCCGTGCAATGTTTATCGAATCTGTTAGAATGTGATGCTACTCTAGTGGTTATCAATTCTAAATTGAATAAGGTCCAAAAATTAACTGCCAAAAAAGAAGAACGAGGGATTGTCATAACAAATATTAGTATGGATGGAATTAAAGAAATAACAGCACATCAATATACATTGCCGATAACCGTTCATGATCAGATATTGTGTTTTGTGTGTTTACCTATGGAATTTAGGAACATCTCCGGGGACAACCAGTTTCTCTTGGACTCGGTAATTATGCAGATTACCATTGCCATGGAACGCGAACTTTTGACCAGTGAAAAGGAAGCAGCCAAGGCTGAAACTGAACGTGAACGTCTTAAGAGTAACCTCCTTCGTGTTATTTCACATGATATAAGAACCCCGTTAACCAGTATAACTGGAGCGGCTGAAATGATGCTTCAGAATTTAAAAGATGAGGAAAATATTAAACTTGTGGAGGGAATATATGAAGACTCCAGCTGGCTGACTCGTTTGGTAGAAAATATATTAAGCCTAACCAGAATTCAAGAGGAAGCAGTGGAAGAAATTGTTTCAGAGGCCATTTATAGGGCTTCAAAATATGCTCCAGATCATAAAATTTTCATTACGGTACCGGATGATGTTCTTTTCGTTCCGATGGATGGGAAGCTAATTGAACAGGTCATTATTAACTTAGTCGATAACGCGATTAAACATACAACTCCATTGAATAAAATTGAGTTATCAGTTCAAAACGAAGCGGATAAGATTTGGTTTAAAGTTTCAGATAACGGTACAGGAATTAAGGATGTCGATATTCCGAAGTTATTTGATATGTTTTTTGTTGCGAACAGCTCCCCTTTAGATTCAAAAAGGGGAATAGGTTTAGGTCTCGCCATTTGCAAAGCTATTGTTAATTTTCATGGTGGTGAAATATATGCTGAAAACAACAGCACCGGAGGATCAACATTTCGGTTTTATTTGAATAAAAAGGAGGTCTAAACAGGATGGGCTTACTATTTTTAATTGTTGAGGATGATACTAAAATTAGAAAGTTTATTAACTTTTCTCTTAGATCCCAAGAGTATGATTGTGTGGAGGTTGCAACAGGGAAATCAGCCTTAACCCAAATTGCAACACAAAACCTTTCAGCCATTATTCTTGACTTAGGTCTCCCAGATATGGACGGTATTGATATTATTAAACAGGTTCGAGAGTTTTCAGATATACCAATTATCGTCGTATCTGCTCGGGACCAAGATTATGAGAAGGTGGAAGCCCTAGATGCTGGTGCCGACGACTACCTAACGAAACCGTTTAGTATCAAGGAATTGCTAGCTCGTATTCGAGTTGTGTTACGTCACAGCACCTACAAAAAGGAAGAAGTACCAACGGTTTATAAGGTTGGGAATCTAGTGATTGATTTGGAAAAACACAAAATCATGCTCGATGGAAAGGAAGTCCATTTCACACCAATGGAGTATAGTGTACTTACCCTTTTATTAAAAAATCATGGCAAGATTTTAACCCATAAATACATATTGAAAGAAGTGTGGGGCACTTATCTTGAAAATGATGTGCAATCGCTAAGAGTATTCATGGCAAACATCAGACGGAAACTAGAAGAAAACCCCGCTAAACCTATATATATTTTAACAGAAGTAGGAATAGGTTATCGGTTTGCAGATTAATCGTGACCTCCACCAAGATTTACGGGAAAGAGCATTCGTATAGTTTACGAATGCTTTTCTTTATATTATCTTTATACATAATTTAAAATGCTAACACAGTCTTTATACTGACCTCGATATGATAATGAAGAGGTGATGATGATGAGTTTTTTAAGAAAACATAAACAAGAAAGAACCATCTTTAGCAAGGAGTTGGACCAGACATGAACATCTTGTTGGTCGGGGGTTATCAACAAGTTTATTTATTAATAGAATCTTTAAAAGCAAAGGGGCACATGGTTGCCATTATTAATGAAGACTATGGACGGTGCGAAATGCTTTCAAATACTTATGAAATAATAAGTATTCATGGTAATGGAACGAAGCCATCCTTAATGGAAGAAGCGGGTATCAAGGAGATGGATATGGTCATTGCATTGAGCGATTTAGATTCCACTAATTTAATAGTTTGCGAAATTGCTAAAAAACAATATAATGTGAAGAATACGGTAACTATGGTAAATAATCCTAAAAATATAAAAAAATTCAAAAAATTAGGTGTTTCTAAATTCATTTGTGTTGCGCAAATGCTTTCTGATGTAATTGACCAAGAGACAATAATAGAAAATTTACATAGCTATTTACCTATTGAGAATGAGAAAGTTATCATTTATGAGCTGGAGATTGATGGGAAATCACCCATATTAAATAAAAAATTGTGGGAAATAGGTTTTCCAAAAGAAAGTACGATTGGTTGCATTATCAGAAGAGAGAAAACCATTATTCCTCAAGGGAACACCGAACTTAAATCTGGTGATAGGGTGATTCTTTTAACAAATCAAGATGCAATAGATAAAATTACTCTGCTATTTACCGGAAGGCATAGAAAAGTTCACGATGCTTTTTAAATTTAGAAGATTGCTGTAATGTCGTAAAAAGTTTATACACGGGGGAACTTTAAAATGGATGCAAAAAATGATTTTGATGATTTAGGGCAAACCATAGCTAAATTTGTTCCAAGTCAAGTCTTTGATGAATTACATACAAAAGAAGAAGGTTTAACGACAGAAGAAGCAAAAAACAGGTTAGAAAAGTACGGAAAAAACACCATTAAAGAGAAGCAAGGAAAACCTCTCTATTTACAATTTTTAGCCAACTTTACTAGTATGATGGCTATTCTTTTATGGATTAGTGGGGCTATTGCCTTTTTTGCTCAGATGCCTGAACTCGGTATTGCTGTGTGGTGTGTCAATATTATTAATGGGATATTTAGTTTTATCCAAGAATATCGTGCTGGTAAAGCAACAGAAGCGTTAAAAAGAATGCTTTCTTCCTATGCACGTGTCATTCGGGATGGTAAAGAAGTACAAATTCTAACAGATGATCTTGTCCCAGGAGATGTGATGTTGGTTGAAGAGGGAGACAAAATATCCGCTGACGCACGTCTCGTAAAGGCCAGTGAATTACAAATCAACCAATCTGCCCTAACAGGTGAATCCAATCCGGTCAGAAAATTTTCTGATGCGATCCAACGAGATGATTTAACCAGCTTTGAAACTTCAAATTTGATTTTTACTGGGAGTACTGTCTCAAGTGGTTCTGGACAAGCGGTTGTCATCAAGACTGGTATGGAAACTGAATTTGGAAAAATCGCCAATTTAACCCAAAATGTTACTAACGAATTAAGTCCTTTACAAAAAGAATTAAATCGGCTGACTAAACAAATTTCAATCATAGCACTTGGATTCGGTGTAGCTTTCTTTTTATTAGCTATTTTCTTTGTTAAAAACCCAGTCGCTGAATCCTTTATTTTTGCACTAGGGATGATTGTTGCTTTTATTCCAGAAGGATTATCACCAACGGTTACACTTGCGTTAGCTCAGGGTGTACAAAGGATGGCCAAGAAAAATGCCCTTGTGAAAAATCTTTCTTCGGTCGAAACACTGGGTTGTACTTCCGTTATTTGTACAGACAAGACTGGGACTTTAACCCAAAACGAAATGACCGTTAATCATATGTGGCTACCTGATAGAGAATTGGAGGTTACGGGGACCGGGTTTGCTCCTGATGGAAAAATATTGGACCAAGGCCAAGCCATTTCTGTAGATAACAACTCATCCTTAAATTTAATCGTAACCGCTGCAAGTCTTTGCAGTAATGCGCGAGTGGTTGCACCAAATGAAGAAAATCCTTCGTATACTGTTCTGGGTGACCCCACGGAGGCTTGTTTAGGAGTAGTCGCCGAAAAAGCAGGAATGAGGGTTGAAAATTTACAAAAAACACTGCCTAGAATTCGTGAATTACATTTTGATTCCAGAAGAAAAAGAATGACCACCATTCATCAATTGAATCAACCTGTAAATGGGAAAAATCGAGTAGCTTTTACAAAGGGTGCTCCAAAAGAATTAATTGAATTATGTGATACAGTCATCATAAATGGAGTAGTTTCACCATTAACAGATGAGATCACATCAAGAGCAATGGTAGCTAATGATGATTATGCTCGCTCAGGCTTGCGCGTGTTAGCTGTTGCTGTCCGTTACATAGGGAATGACGACAAGGATATCCCTGCCAATTTAAGTGCATATGCTCCAGAGAATGTTGAACAAAAGATGACCTTTATTGGTCTAGTTGTCATGGCTGATCCCCCTCGACCTGAAG
>CAURFY010000015.1:0-15960 GCA_963524115.1 uncultured Bacillus sp. | reverse complement strand
ATCTGACCTTTAATCAGTGGGTCGACGGTTCAAGTCCTTCATGGCTCATTATTCATTAAAGGCCTTACTCCTTTTGGATTAAGGTCTTTTTCTGTATATATATACAGATTTTTGTTGAGTTGAGTCATTTAATTGTAAGAGGTTACAATATAAAGGTGAATTAAATTCAGAACAGTTAAAATATATAGAAGGCACGAGGTGGAAAATCGATGAGGAAGATTTCGATTATTGGTATGCCGATGGACTTGGGGCAATTGCGACGAGGAGTTGACATGGGTCCAAGTGCAATGAGATATGCTGGGATGATAGAGAGACTAAAAACTTTACAATATGAAATAGATGATCAAGGAGATATTCCAATTGGGAGACCAGAAATTGTCAACAAGAAGGGTACAAATTTACGAAATCTTGAACTTGTTGCCGAGAAGAGTGAACTCCTTGCAAAAAAGGTAGATGAGGTCGTCAGCAGTGGTTCATTTCCACTTGTCCTTGGAGGTGACCACAGTATTGCAATTGGGACTCTTTCAGGAGTTGCAAAGCATTATCAAAATTTGGGTGTCATTTGGTATGATGCCCATGGGGATTTAAACACAGCTGAAACCTCACCATCAGGAAATATTCATGGAATGCCATTGGCTATTAGTTTAGGGATTGGCGATCCTGCTTTAACGGGAATCGCTGGTTATTGTCCGAAGGTTAAGCCTGAAAATATAGTGATTATTGGGGCAAGGGCATTGGACGAAGGGGAAAAGATATTAATTCGAGAACAGGGTATTAAGGTGTACACGATGCACGAAGTTGACCGTTTAGGGATGACAAAGGTCATGGAAGAAACAATTACCTATTTAAAGGATAAAACTGACGGGGTTCATTTATCATTGGATCTTGACGGGCTAGATCCAATTGATGCACCCGGAGTAGGCACACCTGTTATTGGCGGAATCAGTTATCGCGAGAGTAACTTGGCGATGGAGTTGCTTTCTGAAGCAGATATTATTACTTCTGCCGAATTTGTGGAAGTAAACCCAATTTTAGATGAAAAAAATAAAACAGCTACCGTAGCTGTCTCCTTAATGGGTTCCTTGTTTGGGGAAAAGCTATTATAGAAATGATGGTTTGGAAAATATAAACTTTGTTAAAGTCACAATAAATATCCAAAATAATAGAGCTGCCGAGTTTTTTCGGTAGCTCTATTATGTGTATAAAAGTAGGTTTTGATAAATTAGGCAAGAAGGAATAAATAATTATTACAGGATGGCAAGATTGTTCTAAACTTATTAAGAGAGATTTGCTAAGATAAAGGGAGAAAAATTTTAAAAAAAATGAAACCTTTTCTGCTATCGATTCGTAATATCGTATAGCCGCATAGAGCGGAGGTAAATGAATGGAAGAAATCGTAAAGAAAAGGATAAAGCAGGTACTAACGGGTGACCACAACGCTTTAGGAGAGATTGTTGAGATATATAAGGATAGAGTATTTCATCTTTGTTTTCGAATGTTAGGGAACCGTCATGAATCTGAAGACATTGCTCAAGAGGCTTTTATCCGGGCTTATGTAAATATAAGTAGCTTTAATATCAAATTGAAATTTTCAACATGGTTATATCGGATAGCAACAAATCTGTGTATTGACCGTTTAAGGAAGAAAAAACCTGATTACTATTTAGATGCGGAAGTATCAGGTACTGAGGGATTAACTATGTATTCGCAGATACCTGCTGATACGGCTTTACCAGAAGAAGAACTTGAAACCATGGAGGTTCAAGACCAGATTCAGAAGGAAATATCCAAATTGCCGGATAAGTACCGAGCAGTAATTATCCTAAAATATATTGAAGAGCTGTCGTTAAACGAGATTAGTGAAATTTTGGAGTTACCACTTGGGACGGTTAAAACCAGAATTCACCGTGGTCGCGAGGCGCTACGACATCAATTACGGTATGTTTAATGAGAGGGTGAAAACCTTGAAATGTCCAGAAGAAGTAATCCAACTTATACATGGCCTTTTAGATGATGATATCTCACCCGAAAGTGAAAAGGTTTTACAAGAACATTTAGATACTTGTAAGGATTGTAAAACATATTTCCAGCAGATTAAAAAGGCAACCGCTATATTCAATTGCACAAGTACATTTACCCTACAAGCGCCAAGCGACTTTACGGCAAAGGTGATGGCAAACCTACCTAATGAAATGAAAAAGAATAATTTCCAGCGTTGGTTGGCCTTTCATCCGATTTTAACTGCCGCTTCCTTATTTATCGTATTGATGGCAGGTAGCCTTATTTCGACCTGGGAGAAGGATCAAAAATTTTCTGTTTCAAAGCAGTCAAATTTAGTCGTTGATCATAACGTGGTAACTGTTCCTAAGGGTGAAATTGTAAAAGGGAACATTGTTGTGAAAAATGGTAAATTAAGAATTGAAGGGGAAGTACAGGGTGATGTGACAGTGATAAACGGGGATCAGTACGTTGCTTCTGCTGGTCATGTTACGGGAGACATTGAAGAGGTCAATAAAGTATTTGATTGGTTATGGTATCATATTAAGAAAACCTCAAATGATGTGGTATCCGTTTTTAATAGTGGAGAAAAATAGGACAGTCACTCAAAATGAGTGACTGTTTCTAAATTAATTTTGATTTTAAGAAGAATTTCATATGTTCCTTTTTGAAATCTTGGGGGATAAATCCTATATATTTACAAAGAATCAAAAAAAATTAGGGAGGTATGGTATAATAAAAAAGTTACATATGGCAATAATCAATTTAACTTACTTAGTTTTTTTATGTCAGTATCTAATTCAGAGCTAATCCATCTCATGGTTCAAAATTTCCTTAGATGGATATGGATCTTTGTTGATCGAGGGCGTTCTCGCTTTCCACTTTATTGTTGGGGGAAAAACCATGTCGTTATCAAATTTTAATATATGGGGTTCTTTAGCCGATATCGTCGACATTCTCCTTGTTTGGTACGTTATATATAAGCTAATCAATATAATCAAAGGAACAAAAGCTGTCCAATTGTTGAAAGGTATTTTTGTCATCCTGCTTGTGAAGTTTATCAGTGACAATATGGGCTTTAACACGTTAAGCTGGATAATGGAACAGGCACTAACTTGGGGATTCCTTGCCATTATTATTATTTTTCAGCCGGAGCTTCGCCGAGCGCTTGAACAACTAGGTAGGGGTAAGTTTTTCTCAAGAAGCGGTACTCCAGAGGAAGAAGACCAGGACAAAATTATCGAAGCGATTGTAAAAGCGACAGATTATATGGCCAAACGTAGAATTGGTGCACTTATTTCCATCGAAAGAGAAACGGGGATGAGTGACTACATCGAAACGGGAATTGAATTAAATTCGAAGATATCATCAGAGTTACTCATAAATATTTTTATTCCAAATACTCCGCTTCATGATGGAGCCGTAATCGTTCAAAGAAATCTTGTAGCAGCAGCAGCATGCTATTTACCATTATCAGAAAGTCCATTTATTTCAAAAGAATTAGGTACCCGTCATCGGGCTGCACTTGGGATAAGTGAAGTAACAGATAGTATCACGGTCATAGTGTCTGAAGAAACAGGAAATATATCATTAACCAAAAATGGCGAATTACATCGTGATTTGACTTTGGACGCCTTTAAAGTGTTGTTAGAGAATGAATTGGCTACAAGATATAAATTAAAGCCGACTTCTTCCGCTCGTTGGAATTGGAGGGGAAAAAGAAATGGATAAATTAATGGATAATCCATGGTTTTTGAAAGGTGTAGCTTTAGTCCTTGCTTTTCTCCTTTTTTCATCCGTACCAGATGGAGGAGGAAATAAAGCAACAGATGAGAATGTTCCTGCTAGCCAAAAAATGGAAACTATTGAAGATGTACCTGTAAAAAGTTACTTCGATACAGAGAATTTTGTGGTTTCGGGTGTTCCCGATACGGTGAAACTCACGATTCAAGGGCCAAAAAGTATTGTACAGACAGCAAAGTCTATAAAGGATTTTGAAGTGTATGTCGATTTAACGGATGCTAAAATTGGCAAACAAAAAGTTAAGCTTAAAGTTAAGAATATATCAGATAAACTGAAGGTGACGGTTAAACCGGCTACCGCTAATGTATCTGTCCAAGAAAAAGTAACAAAGGAATTTAAAGTAGAAGCCGAATTTAATCGTAACTTACTAGATGAGGGTTATATAGCTGAACCCCCTGTGGTTCAACCAAATAAGGTCAAGATAACTGGTGCTAAAGGTGATATTGAGAAAATCAATTATGTAAAAGCAACAGTTGATGTAAAAGGACCAATACAAGAAACGATTGTGAAACAAGCTCAGGTATTAGTACTTGATCAACAGTTGAATAAACTGGATGTTACCATTGAGCCAGCAACCGTTAAAGTGACGATCCCAGTTAAAAATTCAAATAAGTCTGTTCCAATCCATGTGATTCAAACAGGAACAGCTCAAAGTGGTATCTCTATTGATGATATCACCCTGGATATTAAGGAAGCAAAAATAACTGGTAAAGATGATGTGGTCAAAGCAACTGAGAGCGTACGGGTAGAGGTGGATATCAGTAAGTTAACAGAAGATACCGTATTAACTGTACCTGTCATCGTACCAGATGGTGTCACAAAGGTAACGCCAGAAGTCGTAAAGGCGACCATTAAGGTGAAAAAAGAAGATCAAAAAACAATCTCTAATGTCTCAATTAAACCTGAAGGTTTGGGGGCATTGTACGACTTGATTTTTAAGAATCCATCGAGCGGTAAAATATACCTCTCGGTTTCGGGACCGGGTGACTTGATTGGGCCATTAACAGCCGCTGATTTTAAAGTTTCAGTAAATGTTACTAATTTAACTGAAGGGGACCATGAAGTTCCTATTTCTACAAATGGTCCCAATAACGTCACTGTAAAATTAGAAAGAGAAACCGCAATAGTATCGATAGTCAAAAAAGAAGTCTAAAACCTAGGAATTGATGAAGGAGAGATAGTCATAATGGGAAAATATTTCGGTACCGATGGTGTTCGCGGAGTCGCAAATAGCGAATTAACACCGGAACTAGCATTTAGATTAGGCCGATTTGGAGGATATGTGTTAACAAAAGATAAAGACCGTCCAAAGGTTTTAATCGGGAGGGACACACGAATATCTGGCCACATGCTTGAGGGTGCACTTGTTGCTGGGTTGTTGTCCATTGGTGCAGAAGTGATGAGATTGGGTGTTATTTCGACTCCAGGGGTATCCTATTTAACAAAAGCACTTGGAGCACAGGCAGGAGTTATGATTTCTGCTTCACATAATCCGGTTGCTGATAATGGAATTAAATTTTTCGGTCCTGACGGCTTTAAGCTATCAGATGATCAAGAATTAGAAATAGAGCAGTTATTAGATTTGGCAGTTGATGAACTCCCAAGACCAGTTGGAGCAAAACTTGGACAAGTTAATGATTATTTTGAAGGCGGGCAAAAATATCTACAGTATTTAAAACAAACCGTAGATGAGGATTTCTCAGGAATTCATGTAGCTCTAGACTGCGCACATGGAGCCACTTCTTCATTGGCTACCTACTTATTTGCAGATTTGGATGCGAATATTTCCACTATGGGGGCGTCACCGAACGGCTTGAATATTAACGAGGGTGTTGGTTCAACTCATCCTGAAAGCTTAGCTGCGTTTCTTAAAGAAAAAGGGGCAGATATTGGTCTTGCATTCGATGGAGATGGAGATCGTTTAATTGCTATAGATGAAAATGGTGAGGTTGTTGACGGCGATCAAATCATGTATATTTGCGGAAAATATCTTAAAGAGCAGGGTAGATTAAAACATGGCACAGTTGTGTCAACTGTAATGAGTAACCTTGGTTTCTATAGAGCATTGGAAGCGCAGGATGTTAAAAGCGTTCAAACAGCCGTTGGAGACCGTTATGTTGTTGAGGAAATGAAAAAGAGTGGCTATAATCTTGGTGGGGAGCAATCGGGGCACATTATTTTCCTTGATTATAATACAACAGGGGATGGACTTCTAACAGGATTGCAGCTTGTGAACATCATGAAAGTTACTGAAAAACCGTTGTCAGAGCTTGCAGCAGAAATGAAAAAATTCCCGCAGGCATTAGTTAATATTAGAGTTACAGACAAATATCATGTAACAGATAATGAAAAAGTGAAGCGAGCTATCCAAGTTGTTGAGGCAGAAATGAACGGAAACGGTCGTGTCCTCGTTCGTCCGTCTGGAACAGAACCTTTAGTTCGGGTCATGGTTGAGGCACCGACTGAAGAAAGCTGCCAAGCCTTTGTTAAAGCAATCGCTGAAGTTGTTAAAGATGAAATGGGTTTAATTGAAGAATAAGTGGATATGCATAAGGGAACCATTGGTTCCCCTTATGCATATTTTTATTAGGGGATAATAGTTCAACAGTTGGCAACATATTGTATTTTCATGTTTGATCAACAATTGACTTATAGTGGAAACTGTTATACGATTATCCTGAAGTTCTATGGCATTTTTAAAAGGAGGATAGTAGGTTGAAAATTTTAATATGAAAAGCGCCTGAACTAATCAGAGTAGATTAGTTGACGAGGAGGAGGTTTATCGAACATTCGGCGGATGCCTCCCGGTTGATGACGCACAACCGAAATTTCCTTTTTCCAAAACATCGGGGTAACCTGGTGGACAAAGAAAGGAAAATGCGCGAGAAGGTTAGGGGAAAACCCAACTGACATAAAAATAAAACACAGAGATAAGGGGGCGAGTCCCGCCCCCAAAGGCAACTTGCCCCCTTGTTTAACAAGGAGGAACACACGAATGTGCGGTATTGTTGGATATATAGGAAGTCAAGATTCAAAGGAAATTCTATTAAAGGGCTTAGAAAAGCTGGAATATAGAGGTTATGACTCAGCTGGAATCGCTGTTATGACGGACGATGGTGTTCAAGTATTTAAAGAAAAAGGACGTATCGCTGACTTAAGAGGGGTTGTTGACACAACCGTTGCTGCTAACACAGGAATTGGTCATACTCGTTGGGCTACCCATGGGGTGCCAAGCAAAGTCAATGCTCATCCACACCAAAGTAATTCTAGCCGCTTTACCCTTGTTCATAATGGAGTTATTGAGAATTATGATCTTCTAAAGCGCGAGTATCTAAAGGATACTTCTTTAAAAAGTGATACGGATACAGAAGTCATTGTGCAACTTATTGAACTATTTGTTGGTCAAGGCTTAACTGTTGAAGAAGCGTTCCGAAAAACGTTAACTATTTTAAAAGGATCCTATGCACTTGCACTTTTAGACAATCAAAACGAAGCAACTATTTTTGTTGCAAAAAATAAAAGCCCCCTTTTAGTTGGATTAGGTGAAGATTTCAATGTAGTTGCCAGCGATGCAATGGCAATGCTTCAAGTAACGAATCAGTATGTTGAATTAATGGATAAAGAAATGGTTATTGTTACGAAAGAGGGAGTAACCATTCAAAACCTAAACGGTGATGTAATGGACCGTGAACCGTATACTGCTGAACTTGATGCTAGTGATATTGAAAAGGGAACCTACCCGCACTATATGTTGAAAGAAATTGATGAACAGCCACTTGTTATGCGTAAAATTATTCAAACGTATCAGAACGAGCAAGGCTTATTAACGATTGACCAGGATATTATTGACGCGGTGGCAGCTGCTGACAGAATTTACATTATTGCGGCTGGAACTTCGTATAATGCTGGATTGGTTGGGAAGCAGCTTATCGAAAAAATGGCCAAAATCCCTGTTGAGGTTCATATTGCTAGTGAATTTGGTTATAATATCCCATTGCTTTCAGAGAAGCCGTTATTTATTTTCATTTCTCAAAGTGGTGAAACAGCAGATAGTCGTTCCGTTCTAGTTCAAATAAAAGAATTAGGCCATAAAGCATTAACCGTGACCAATGTTCAAGGTTCAACTCTTTCAAGAGAAGCGGATTATACTTTGTTGCTACATGCTGGGCCAGAAATTGCGGTTGCCTCAACGAAAGCCTATACAGCTCAAATTGCTGTATTAGCCATTCTATCAGAAGTAGTCGGTCGTTACCGAGGAATTGAGCTTGATATTGATTTAGTACATGAGCTTGGAATCATTGCCAATGTGATGGAAGGGTTAGTTGATTCTAAAGATGTATTCGAAGCAATGGCTTGGGAATACATGACGACAACACGTAATGCTTTCTTCATTGGTCGGGGTGCTGACTATTATGTTTGCCTTGAAGGTTCATTAAAGCTGAAAGAGATTTCTTACATCCAAGCAGAAGGTTTTGCTGGAGGAGAATTAAAGCATGGTACGATTGCTTTAATCGAAGAAGGCACACCGGTTGTAGCCTTAGTTACTCAAGACTTAGTTAGTTTAAATATCCGCGGCAACGTCAAAGAGGTCGCTGCTCGTGGTGCCAATACATGTATCATTTCCATGAAGGGGCTCGAAACAGACGGAGATCGTTTCGTACTTCCTGAAGTGAATGAATTATTAACACCTCTTATCTCTGTAGTACCATTGCAATTGCTTGCTTACTATGCTGCCCTACACCGCGAATGTGACGTTGACAAGCCAAGAAACCTGGCTAAGAGCGTAACGGTTGAGTAAGGGTAAGTGAAACCGAAATCAGTTGTTGAATTACAACAAAGTCGGGAACTGACTTGAAGAATCGATTATGAATAAAAATTGATCAGAAAGACTCAATCCAATTACAGGGTTGGGTCTTTTTTTAATGAAATTAATGGGAAGTTTGTAACGAAATTTCCAAATGGTTTTCTTGGGGAGAACCTTATTGGCACTGAAACGAACTCCCCCCTTGAATATTTGCTTGATAGTCATTTTTTTGTTGACGAAATGTCAACAAATAGGTATATTGCAAATAGCACTTGGTTTGATCTAAAGTGAAGATATTGTCCAATTTTTTTGTGATAGTAATCTATATTAATAGTCTTGTTAAAGTTGTGAATTTTAATCGCGATATATGCTCATTTCTACTTGATAGAATCGTAAAGATATAATAAATAGAAGGGGGAGTAGAGATGTCGGATTTGGGAACAGATAATAAACTTGGTTTGATTTTGAAGAAGTTGTTAAAAGAACAGTCTTTATCAATGAGAAATCTTAGTGTGCTTACTGAAATTGATGTGGCTACAATTTCACGGATCATAAACGGTAAACGCAAAGCGAATCCTGTACATTTACAAAAATTTGCTGATAGTCTAGATGTTCCTATTGTAGAATTATTTGTCGCTGCAGGTTTTGCATTTGAACAGAAGCTGACAACACAGCATTCTGATATTTATATGTCGGTTGATAGTATTCAAAAGGTACTTGAAACTTCCGATTTATATGATAGTAAATTTACCATTGAAAGTGTTGAACAACAATTAGCCCATTACAAACAATATGTACAAACAGAAGAGGGCCAAGAAAGTATTCTTAAGAGTTTTGGAGATAAGCTTAAAAAAATAGGCAGCATAGGTCCATTTATTAGTCAGTTGAAGGATATGTATAAGAAATTTTGTATGAAGAAGGCAACACCACCTGAGATTGCCTTAATGGGAAGTGTACTGATGTATTTTATTGTATCAGTGGATGTTATTCCAGATTACATTTTTCCAGTTGGTTATATCGATGATGCTATGGCTGTCCAAATTGTTAGAAGGTTACTATCAGTAAAGTAATAAAAACTTATGATAGATATGTTTGCCTATTCATTCTTTGTTATAAGCAATAGAGAACAAGAGATTAAAATAGGCATTCAGTACTAGGAGGGGAAACGATGTTATCAAATATAGGTGCGCCTGGGCTAATCTTAATCTTTATTGTAGTACTTGTTATTTTTGGACCAAATAGGTTGCCAGAAATTGGCCGAGCATTTGGAAAATCTATTCGAGAATTTAAAAAGGCAACTGAAGGTATAAAAGAAGATATTAAGGAAGATATTAGGGAAGAAATTCAAGAAGAAATTAATGAAGTCAAGCAAGATAAAATTAATTTGAAAAAATAATATTACTTATTTAGAAATCCAAGATGTAAAGAAACGATAGTTAAAAAGGGAAATAAACGAGGTGTAATAGATGGGCATTAACTTAGCAAAAGGACAAAGGATTGATTTAACGAAAACGAATCCTGGGTTAACTAAGGTTGTTGTTGGCCTGGGGTGGGATACGAACCGCTATAGTGGTGGACAAGCTTTTGATCTTGATGCATCTGCATTTTTAGTAGACGAAAATGGAAAAGTAGTCCAAGATTCTGACTTTGTGTTTTACAATAATTTGATCCATCCATCGGGTGCTGTCGAACATACAGGGGATAACCGTACTGGCGAAGGTGATGGTGACGATGAACAAATCAAGATTAACTTCATCAAGGTTCCGGCACATGTTCAACGTATCGCCATTACAGTAACGATTCATGATCCAGAAGCTCGGAGTCAAAATTTTGGACAGGTTTCTAATGCGTTTGTCCGCGTAGTCAACGAAGATAATAAAAGCGAAATCCTAAGGTTCGATCTTGGCGAGGACTTTTCAATCGAAACAGCTGTGGTTATCTGTGAGCTCTATCGCCATAACGGCGAATGGAAATTTAACGCTGTGGGGAGCGGCTTTGCTGGTGGATTGGCATCACTTTGCCGTAATTTTGGATTAGAAGTTTAATCATTGACACGATAAAGCTGCCGATGAAGGAGACCGTAGAAAAATCAGGCGCTAACCTGCTGATTCTACGGTCCCTTTTTTCGTTAATGATCCCCTTCATCACCTTTTTGCTTTCTTAAAATAATAATCTTGGCAACAATCACAATGACAAAATGCGATTTTGTATAAATAGAATAAGCGTTGCAAACGCTTTAATATAAAGATAGAAAGATAAACAAAACATATTGAAGGGGGATTAACATAATGAACCAATCGGTTAAAGATAAATCAGATGTTAAAGTTAAGATCCAGAAATTTGGTAGTTATTTAAGCGGCATGGTCATGCCGAATATTGGTGCAATCATGGCATGGGGACTTATAACTGCCTTATTCATTCCAACAGGCTGGTGGCCTAATGCAGACCTAGCTAAGTTAGTTGGACCAATGATTACCTTCTTATTACCATTATTAATTGGTTTTACCGGTGGTAGAATGGTTTATGATATCCGTGGTGGTGTAGTAGGTGCTACAGCAACGATGGGTGTGATCGTTGGAACAGATATTCCAATGTTTTTAGGAGCTATGATTATGGGACCACTCGGAGGTTACTTAATCAAGAAGTTTGACCAGGCTCTTCATGGTAAAATTAAATCAGGTTTTGAAATGCTTGTTAACAACTTTTCAGCAGGAATTATTGGTGGCGCCTTAACGTTATTAGCGTATAAAGCTATCGGGCCAGTTGTTGAAGGGTTAAGCAAAGTACTCGCATCAGGCGTTCAATTTATTGTTGACCACAACATGTTACCATTAGCAAACGTGTTTATTGAACCAGCAAAAGTCCTATTTTTAAATAACGCAATAAACCACGGGATTTTAAGTCCATTAGGAATAGAGCAAGCGGCAAAGGCAGGGAAATCGATACTATTCTTGTTAGAAACAAACCCTGGTCCTGGATTAGGAATTCTACTTGCTTTCTGGTTATTTGGTAAAGGAGCAGCAAAACAAACAGCTCCTGGTGCAGTGATTATCCATTTCCTTGGCGGTATTCATGAAATTTACTTCCCGTATATTTTAATGAAGCCAATGTTAATTTTTGCAGCGATGGCTGGTGGCGTGAGTGGTGTATTCACCTTCAATCTTTTGGATGCAGGTTTAGTTGCAGCACCATCACCAGGTAGTATTTTCGCTCTACTTGCAATGACTCCAAAAGGTCATTATCTAGGTGTTCTTGCAGGGGTATTAGTAGCTACAGCAGTATCATTTGCAGTTGCCGCATTAATCCTAAAAACAAGTAAAGCGACTGAAGAAGAGGAAGACCTTACTTCTGCAGCAGCAAAAATGGAAGAAATGAAAGGCAAGAAAAGCTCAGTGACTTCTATGTTAAATAATGAAGCTACTATCAATACTGACAAAGTAAACAAAATTGTGTTTGCTTGTGATGCAGGTATGGGTTCAAGTGCTATGGGTGCCTCCATCTTAAGAAACAAAATGAAAAAAGCAGGTCTTGATATTAATGTAATTAACACAGCAATTAACAATCTACCTGCTGATGCTGATGTGGTCATTACCCATAAGGATTTAACAGACCGTGCCAAGGCTAAACTTCCAAAAGCTACGCACATTTCAGTTGAAAACTTCTTAAATAGTCCTAAATATGATGAATTAGTAGATAGCTTTAAGAAATAATATTGGAGAAAGCCTAGCTGAATCACAGCTAGGCTTTTCATTTTTTTGAATAATATTCCTATTAAAATTTTGTCAACAACTCAACTGACTAATTCATCTTTTCCTCTTGTTGTTTAGAGCGTTATACCACTATATTATTATATTGTGAGTATCAAATGATAATGATGTCAACATGATATGAATGGAGGACGAGGTTTTAGTAAACTGTACCCACGGAGTGAGGAATATGTATATTTCCGCAAGAGAGAGACAAATCCTTGAAATCTTGCTAACAGAAACGAATGAGTTAACTGTGAAAGACCTCGCTGATCAAATTGGTGTGAGTGGAAGGACCGTCCATCGTGATTTAAAGAATGTAGAAGATATTTTAAAAGAATACGACCTTTCCTTACAAAAGAAGTCAGGTGTTGGCGTCCAAGTGACGGGAGATAAAGGAAAGATTCGAGAACTAGAACTTTTTTTGTTTAATCTTTTTCATACAGAGTATACCGCTGATGAACGGCAAACGATGATTTTGTGTGCTTTATTGGAGTCAAATGGACCTGTTAAGCTAGTTGCGCTCGCAAATGATCTAAACGTGACGATTGCAACAGTTAGTAACGATTTGACGAAATTAGAGGAGCGGCTTTCCTCACTCGGATTATTACTCATTCGAAGAAGAGGATATGGGGTAGAAATAGAAGGCCCAGAAAGCTCAAAAAGAAGAGCGATGCGGAGCATCATTGCCGAGCATCTTGATGAGTCAGAAATTTTAGCGCTGGCAAGGGAAAATATTCAAAAACGGCCATCGCAGCAGATCAATACGATTTCGGAACGACTTCTAGGTCTTGTCGAAAAGAACAAACTCATCATTGTTGAAAAGGTAATTGAATCGATCAATCAGGATTTACCGTATTCAATGGCTGATAGTGCCTATATTGGTTTAGTCGTTCATTTGGCGCTTGCAGTTGAACGAATTCAAAAAGGGGAAGGGATCTCTATTGATACATCCTACCTTGAAAATCAAAAACCGACCAAAGAATATAAATTTGCAGAAAAGATAGTTGAGGAACTGGAGCAGGTTTTTCAAATTAACATACCAGAGGCAGAGATCGGTTATATTACGATGCACTTAAAAGGTGCTAAATTACGGCATGATAAAGAATATTTGATCGAGGACACCAGCTTACAGATTGCGCTAAAGACGAAAAATCTCATTCAAAATGTGGGAAATCGGTTAGGACGAGACTTATCAACCAATCGGTCATTATTCGAAGGATTAGCGATGCATTTAAAGCCGGTTATATTCCGCCTTAAACAAAATATGGGGATAAGCAATCCATTACTTGATCGGATTAAACGAGATTATGGGGAGCTATTTTCAATTGTGAAACATGCAACTGATGAGGTATTTTCGGAGTTTATCGTTCCAGAAGAAGAAACGGGTTATCTGGTGATGCATTTTGGTGCAGCGGTGCTTGGAAATAAGGAAGTTAAAAGTATAAAGACCTTAGTTTTATGTTCCAGTGGTATTGGGACATCCAAAATGCTCGTGACGAGATTACAAAGGGAATTTCCGGAGATGAAGGAAATTCAAAGTGCATCTGTTTTTGACCTAATTAAGTTAGACAAATGGGATTATCAATTGATTATATCCACGATTCCAATTCCGGATTTTCATATGGAGTATATCTTAGTCAGTCCCATTTTAAATAAAGAAGAAATAGAAAAGATTCGCAATTATATCAAGGAACGCTTCAATACGAATGGACGCGACACCAAGATAGACCTTCCGCAAGCAGAAAAGACGAGCAGGAAAACATCCAAAAAGTTACTAAAAGAAATGGTCGATCTGCAAGAGTATGCCGGAGCCATTTCTGCTATATTACAGCACTTTGACATGAAAGAAGTGGAAACGGATTTAACGACTAAAGAAATATTAATCCAGGCCTGCCAAGACTTATACGATAAACAGCTAATCGATGATGTTGATAAGGTTGTTCAGAAAATCGTTGAACGAGAAAATCTCGGAGGTTTAGGGATTCCTGATACAACAATGGCTCTCTTTCATGCGCGATCGACAGACGTCATTACACCATCCTTTACCATATATGTCACCCGTGAGCCGATAAAGGTTCGGGGAATGGATGATGCAATCATGGAGATGAACCAGATTGTGTTGTTGTTAGCGCCAGAGGTGGCATCAGAAGGAGCTTTAGAAGTATTAAGTTATGTGAGCTCTTTATTAATAGAAAGCGAAGAAAGTATCACCGTTTTTGAATCAAATGACGATGAGAAAATTTTAGCCCTATTAACTGTAAGATTTGATGCATTTTTTAACGAGAAATTACTGGAAATAAGGAGAGTATAAATATGTCAAACTCAATTCTAACTAAAGATAACATTCGCTTAAATGAAACGGTGGGGACAAAAGAAGAAGCAATTAGACTAACTGGTAGTATCCTTGTTGACAAATGCTATGTGGATGCAGGATATATCGAGAAAATGCTTGAAAGGGAAGAGTTAACTTCTACTTACATGGGCAACTTTTTGGCTATTCCTCACGGAACAGAAGATTCAAAGCAGTTTGTTAAAGAATCAGGTATTTCATTTATTCAAGTTCCACAAGGAGTAGATTTTGGCAACGGAAATATCGTTAAGCTTCTCATCGGGATTGCCGGAAAAAATAACGAACACTTAGATATTTTATCTAATATTGCCATCGTTTGCTCCGAAGAAGAAAATATCGAAAAGTTAGTCAACGCTACAACAGCAGAAGAGATTTTAGCTATCTTTGAAGGGGTGAATTAATTTGTTAGCCGTACACTTTGGAGCAGGTAATATCGGACGTGGTTTTATTGGGAACTTACTTTATCATTCTGGATATGAAACTTGTTTTGTTGATGTAAACAGCGAAATAGTAAATTTACTCAATGAAAAGAAGGAATATCGTGTTGTTCTAGCTGATTCATCCCAACAAGAAATGGTTATAAAAAATGTTAGTGCGATTAATAGTCAAGCAAACCCGGAGCTTGTGATCGAGGCGATTGCTAAAGCGGATATCTTAACGACTGCGATTGGTCCAAACATTCTCCCGCTTATCGCTAACTTAATTGCAGATGGCTTGCGTAAGCGAGTCGAACTAACGGATAAACCGTTAAATCTGATTGCTTGTGAAAATATGATTGGCGGCAGTTCTTTATTAAAAGAGAAGGTATTTGAAAAATTAACCAATGATGAAAAGTCATTATTTGAACAACGTTTCGGCTTTCCAGATTCTGCTGTTGATCGCATCGTTCCAAATCAAGTCAACGAAGATAAGTTAATGGTGAAGGTTGAACCATTTTATGAGTGGGTCGTTGAAGAAACAAAAATAGTTGGCGAAAAACCGGAAATTGCCGGAATTACTTTTGTACAGGATCTAGTACCATATATTGAACGGAAATTGTTCACGGTTAATACAGGCCATGCACTGGCAGCGTATTTTGGTCATTATTTTGGCATTGAAACGATTAACAGTGTGATGGAAAATGAGCAAATTAAGGATTTGGTTGAAGGTGCGCTTAGAGAAAGCGGCGAATTTTTAGTAGGAAAATATGGATTTGATCGTAGTGAACATGATAAATATATCCATAAAATAATCGGACGATTTGCAAACGCATATAT
>CAURFY010000014.1:0-16174 GCA_963524115.1 uncultured Bacillus sp. | reverse complement strand
GATATGATCAATCCCAAAGCTAGAAACTCCACTGAAAACCCCAAAAAACAATTAAACAAATCAGAAAAACAACAACTAGAAAAAGAACAACAAGACCAATCAAAACATCAAAAGGATTAACCCAGACAAAGATAGAGGCTCACTCACAAGTGGCCTCTATCTTTGTTTAGTTGCTTATACAAGTGCCTCATTTTTTAACGAATCCATAACTTGCTTGTCTAGCTTTGCCGCTGCAGCTTTATCATATGTTTTATCATATTGAGGTTCAACTGAGATCTTTGAACCATAAAACATTACATCCCTAACCTCATTTATTTTAATTTCTACCAGAGCAAGCTTTAAAGGAACCTCAGGTAATTTTTCATTTTTAATGTTCGCTTTCCCACTAATCGAATAGGTTGATTCGTTTGCAATAACATTCACAACTACATGTTGATTATGATGAATATTTTGGATGATTCTAGAACGATTATCTACTGCAAAGTAGATTAATTCTTCATTTATGGCCAAAATCCAAGAAACAGCACTAACGTTAGGCCCACCTGTTTCAAAATCAACCGTGGCAACCGTGGCAAAACGTTCCTTTTGCAATTGGTCAAATAATGGTTTAATTAAATTTGGTTCTACTTGATTTGCCATACTAAAATACCTCCTTAAGCTACCATTATTTTACTACCAACCAATTTGTTCATCAACTTTATCGTCTCAACCAAATATTATCTAAGGCCGCTAAATAATGGTATAATATAATAACTAATATACCATAATGTGATGATTGAAATTTGAGGTGCTAATATGAGAGTAAAGTGTTTTCTATGTGATAAAATCGAATCAATTGGGGATGACTCCCCGTTAGCAAAACGGTTAAGAAACCGACCAATTCATACTTATATGTGCAATAGTTGCGAAGAAAGAATCACCGAAAAAACGAACACGAGGATTGCCTCTGGAAACTTCCGCCTCTACCGACAGGCTTCAGAAGAGGACAATTGGTGAAGAACAAAAGCACAAGGTGTCGCCTATAGGCGACAAACACCAAAAGCATTGAATACAAAAAGAGGAGCTAGAAGGTTTATAAAAACCTTTAAGTCTCCTCTTTTTTATTCTTTAGGATAAATTTGGAATTTTTCAAGTTCTTCCTTGATTTGACTTAACATCACTTCAATTAATTCAATTGGGAAACGAGACGTTTTCTCTTCTCCATTTTTTTCGAAATTGACGATGTACATTGAGTCATCTTTTGAAACCTGAATATTCTTTAATCCATGCTCTGTTATTAAAATATCTTCAAAAAGTTTCGTCGTTTCAACCGCAGGAAAATCCTCTGGTCTTTCATCGCTGACAACTTTTATGGTAAGCCAGTTGTACAAAGCATCTTGTAAAGATTTCACGCTTGTTCCCCCAAATTATCCAAGACCAGCGTCTTGTTTTTTTTGTTGGTGAAGTCGTAATTTATAAATGATGAGGATTAGCGAGGCAACCACTAATCCTTCAGCTACAGGTAAAAAGACACCAAGGAATGTTAGGATGGAACAACCTAAAATCAAGAAAATGTAAACCATAACGGACTTACCAATTGGTAATTTTTTAGCAAATCCCAATTTGTAAACTAGAATGGATAAACCAATAATAGTTACATAAAGTAACCACATTCCAACCTTTGGATTTTCATTCACTTTATAAAGGGCAGCAAAAAATGACAAACGATCTGCAATATCCATTTCTAGTCAATCCCCCTCATACCTTAAGCTTGTTCAGCAGATTTCTTTTTCTTTGTCGTTCTTTCACGTTCACTTTTTTCAAGAATCTTCTTACGCAAACGAATTGACTCCGGTGTTACTTCACAATACTCATCTTCATTTAAATATTCTAACGACTCTTCAAGCGTCATGATACGAGGTTTTTTCATTGTTGCAGTTTGATCCTTATTAGCTGAACGCACATTCGTTGCTTGTTTTACTTTCGTAATATTAACCGTTATATCATTTTCTCTTGTGTGTTCACCAACAATCATACCTTCATATATTTCAGTACCAGCATCAACGAAGATGATTCCACGGTCTTCAACTTGCATAATACCATATGTGGATGTTTTTCCTGACTCCATTGAAACAAGGACACCTTGGCGTCTTCCACCTACTTGACCTGTTGCCATTGGTTGATAGCTATCAAAGGTATGGTTAATGATTCCATAACCACGAGTTAAAGTTAAGAATTCAGTTGTGTATCCAATTAAGCCACGTGCAGGTACATTAAAAATCAAGCGGACCTGTCCTGATCCATTGTTGATCATATCAAGCATTTCACCTTTACGAGCACCAATTGACTCCATTACAGACCCTGTATGTTCTTCAGGAACATCAATTTGTACACGTTCAACAGGCTCACAGCGAACTCCATCGATCACTTTTACAATAACTTCTGGTTTAGAAACCTGAAGCTCATAACCTTCACGACGCATGTTTTCAATTAAAATTGAAAGATGTAGTTCCCCACGTCCTGATACAACCCAAGCATCTGGAGAATCGGTATTTTCAACACGAAGACTTACATCAGTTTGTAATTGTGCACGAAGACGCTCTTCGATTTTTCTTGAAGTAACAAATTTTCCTTCTCTTCCTGCAAATGGACTGTTATTAACAACGAACGTCATTTGTAAAGTCGGTTCATCAATTCGGAGTACCGGCAGCGCCTCTTCGTGTTCAACAGGACATACTGTTTCACCTACGTTAATATCTTCCATTCCAGATAAGGCGATTAAATCTCCAGCATATGCTTCTTGAATTTCTTGACGTTTAAGTCCAAAAAATCCGTATATTTTCGTTACACGGAATTGCTTAACAGTACCATCAAGTTTCATCAAGGCAACTAGTTGCCCAACATGAATCGTTCCACGGAAAACACGACCGATTCCAATTCTACCAAGGTAGTCACTGTAATCAAGTAATGCAACTTGGAACTGAAGAGGTTCCGTTCTGTTATCAACCGGAGCAGGAATATGTTCGATAATGCCTTCATACAACGATTGCATATTCTCATCTTGCTTAGTAGGATCGATACTTGCCGTTCCATTGATCGCGGAAGCATAAATAACTGGGAAATCTAACTGTTCTTCTGAAGCTTCTAGTTCGATGAATAAATCTAAAACTTCATCAATTACTTCTTCTGGTCTTGCAGCGTCCCGGTCAATTTTATTCACGACAACAATTGGAGTTAAATTTTGCTCCAATGCTTTTTTCAATACAAAGCGTGTTTGTGGCATACAGCCTTCATATGCATCAACTACAAGTAACACACCATCAACCATTCTCATAATCCGCTCAACTTCTCCACCAAAATCGGCGTGCCCAGGGGTATCAAGAATATTAATTCTTTTATCTTTATATTGAATTGCTGTATTTTTTGCAAGGATCGTAATTCCACGTTCTCTTTCTAGGTCATTAGAATCCATCGCTCTTTCCTCGACATGTTCATTCGACCGGAAAGTACCTGCTTGTTTTAACAGTTGATCTACTAGGGTTGTTTTCCCATGGTCAACGTGAGCAATAATAGCTATATTGCGAATATCATTTCTTAATTCCAAAAAATTCCACTCCTCTTTCTTCGTAAGACCCCAAGTCTTTGGATAACTGAACTATTATAACACAAATGATTAGAAACCTATAATCATTTTGTAGTACAATAGAAAATAACTAAAAATGGAAGGGTTTTATCACTCTCCATATTACAAAAAGGGGAAAAACGGATGAAACAAATTAAATGGGTATTTTTATTATTGGCAATAATGACCGCAGCATGTATGTTAGGAATCGGGATTGCTATTGCTGAAAAAAGCATGATAGGAATCCTACTTGGCATTCTTGCTACGGTAGCTTCATTTGGACTTGGGTTTTCATTAAAAAGAAAACTACTTAGTAATCAATAAATTCAGATTGGATCATTTGAATTAGGCTGACTCCTACCCATAGATAGTCAGCCTTTTTAAATTGAGTATAGCCAAACTTTGCGTTTACCAATCTCCATCCTTCAAATATTTCTTCAAAACTTCCTGATGCAACCCGGGTTTTGAAAAGAAGATTGTATTTTGACTTAACAAATTGATTGGTTCACCTCTTAGTGTTGTTCCGATCCCACCAACTTCCTCTAAAAGAATCAAACCTGCAGCAAAGTCCCAAGGTGAAAGTCTTAACGTAATATAAGCATCAAACCGCCCTGATACAACGTTAGCGATTTCCACCGCTGCTGACCCATACGATCTTGTTCCTCGAACGTCCCTAACTAATTTCGCAAGTAATGTAGGATCAATTCTGGAGTTCTCTGTAACCCAGGTTGCATTTAATCCAATAATTGCTTCGTTTACCGATACCACTTCTAATTCAGGTAACCTTGTTTCATTTAAGTAGGCTCCATTTCCCTTTAGAACATGATACAATTCGTCATGGACAACATCATAAATGAGACCGATTTTTCCGATTCCCTTTTCGTAAATACCGATGGAAATGGCAAAATTTCTTTGCTGATGGACAAAATTAATGGTTCCGTCAATCGGATCAATAATCCAAACAATACCTGTTAGCTCCTTTGGATTGTCTCCATATCCCTCTTCTCCTAGAACAAAATGGTCTGGAAATGTAGTTTTAATTTTTTCAATAAAATACTTTTCCGTTTCCTTATCCATATTGGTTACAAGGTCATTAGGATTGGATTTAGATTGAACATTAAGGGTATCAGAAAAAGATGCCCTAATCTTCGCGCCAGCTTCTTTAACCCATTCCTTTGCATATGTATCAATTTTTTGCCAATTAGTCATCATAAAATCCTCCCATCAGGCACTTTCTTATATCTATTCCTTTATTCTTTTCTAATCAAAAACGTTGTACAAATCAATGTAACGTCGAATATTTTCTTTTGGGTGATCTATATTTATTTTCCATGATTTTCAAGCTTGCTTAAATTATACTCTCTCTTTCTATCCCCATACAAACAATACCGCTTATCTTTTAATATACGACTTTTCAACCTACAAATTTTTCCAATGATTATCCCAAAAGCTCCAGAAAAATAATAAACGAACTCCATTTTTCGAATTGGAGTTCGTTTTCAAAATACTTTAATTAAGCTAAATTTGACATCCATTTTTTACAGTCCATGCTCCTTTGGCCTTTTAAAAAAATATAATACCTTATTAAAGTGCCTTCAATCTAATTAACTCAGTTCTTATTTTTTCTAATTTTTGCTTACAATCTTTTTTCATATCATCATTTTTTTCACTCATTGCTTCGAACAAGGTAGCTAATTCATAATCCATTTCCATCCTTAATACAGCAGTTCTTTCATTAACGATTGCTCTTTTACGATTCGAGTTCACTAATTGTTTCAATAGCACTCTCTCCCTTCCTTTGAGTTAATTTAATTTTCAGATTATTTTTATTATTATAATATGAGGAAATCTCATTTGATGCAACTAATTTGTGCTCAAACCTACTAGATTAAATATTTTATTGCATCAAGCAACAAATTTCCGGTTATCAACCCTGTATGCTACAATGTTTTACAAATTCTGCTGGAGGTTTTTTCATGTTGTTTTCAGGTTTTAAGAATGAAGATTTTGACCTATTTAAAATTGAAGGTTTAGAAAAACGAATGGATGCCTTGATAAAACTAGTACGACCAAAACTTGATTTTTTAGGAAGTCACTTTGCTCCAAGCTTAGCTTCATTAATTGGCCAAGAAATGTTTGCACATGTGGCAAAACATGCCAGGAGAACAATTAATCCTCCTAATGATACTTGGGTTGCTTTTGCGCAAAACAATCGAGGGTACAAGATGCTCCCCCATTTTCAAATTGGACTGTGGGAAAGTCATTTATTTATTTGGTTTGCGATAATATATGAATGTCCTCTAAAAAATGAAATAGGCAAAAAACTAGAATCAAATATTAATCAAATTTTCAAGGTGACTCCACTTGATTTTTCTTGGTCAATAGATCATATGAAGCCTGAAGCAAAACAACATTCTATGATGAGTAAAGAAGAATTACGCGTGGTTTTCGAGCGATTACATACAATTAAAAAGTCTGAGCTTTTATGTGGTTATCAAATCCCTCGAGCAGAGGTGGTTGAAATGAGTCCCGAGGAATTATTGCAAAAAATCGATTCAGTGTTTAAAAATCTCATTCCGTTATACAAAAAGAGTGTGGTATAACATTCTTCAGGCTGTCGAGAAACTCTCGGCAGCCTATTATTTTCCTGAAAACTTTTGTAATCCATCTAGGCTCTTGTTTTCCATTCTTTGAAAATCTTGGATTTTGGGCAGAATTGATAACTCATCTTTTTTTCATCTTAATGATTTTCAAACCATCTGATTCTTTTCCAGCTTTAACCGTTAAGTAAGGGGAAAAACCGCTAGTCTCTTCAAATTCAGCACAAATTTTCTTTTCTTGGGCTTTTCCAGGGACAATCTCTTTAAAACGGCGATAAGCCTTCATCAGTTCGTCCCGGTCAATCCCTTTCTCATATCCTTTTTCAACACATTCAAAAAACTTAATTACATCAACAATTTCATTTGTAGACCAATCAATTTCAATTGGATATTGATATTCCATTTGTTCACCTCGGAAATTAATGAATATGAATCAGCTTATCATTATTTTACCCATTTTGCACAAACGGTTTCTGCTTCCAAAACCATACGGTTGATTAAATGTTCCACAGTTGGGATATCTTTAATTAATCCGGTAACTTGTCCTGCCCACGCAAAGCCATCTTCAGTTTTTCCATCATATATATAGCGTTTGTTAGAATTCCCACTAATATAATCTCTTAATCCATCATATCCGCTGTTTTCATCTTCTAGTTCCAAAATTTTAGTTGTCCACGTATTTGCTAATGCTCTCGCTGGAGCTCCAATAGATCTTTTGATGACAACTGTATCATTTTCAGTACTTGAAACAAGTGCTTGTTTATAAACCTCATTTGCATGAATACATTCCCTCGTGGCAATGAACCTCGTCCCCATCTCGACACCTTCAGCTCCAAGTGCTAACGCGGCGAGTAATCCTCTTCCATCGCCGATCCCACCTGAAGCGATGACAGGTATACTAACGGCATCGACAACTTGGGGGATTAATACGAAGGTACCAGTATCGTTCCTTCCTAGATGCCCGCCTCCTTCTTGTCCTACAACCATCACAGCGTCTGCCCCTAATTCCTCTGCCTTTTGAGCTTGTCTTTTAGCAGCCACTAAAACGAGTTTTTTTATGTTAGTTCCTTTTAACTGTTCAAAAATCGGAGCTGGATTTCCACCTGTCATTGTTATTACAGGGATATCCTCCTCAATCGCAACCTCAAGCATATGGGAAAAAGCTCTTCCATGTTCACCAATTGCATAATTCACTCCAAAAGGTTTGGACGTTAATTTTCGGACTTTTCGGATTTCCTCTCGAAGTGCTTCAGGACCATCTAATGACATTGCAGTTATCTGGCCTAAACCCCCAGCATTGGAAACAGCTGCAGCAAGGTCAGAGTAAGCAAGATAAGCAAGTCCCCCTTGTATAATCGGATATTTAATATTTAATAAGTCTGTAACTCTCGTATTGAAATTCATTTCTCCACACTCCCTAACCTTTTCTTAAATATTCTATTTTTTTAGGTTATTATCCTGTTTCCTTTCTTTAAATTCTAATTTTTCTGAGTAATATCTTGATTTTAACAAAGACTACAAATAGAAATACGATACTTTCTCATTCGTTTGATTATAATGTAGATGCATCTTTGTTTATCACTAGGCAAAGATAATGGTTAATGCTATAATTCATATGTTTTATAATTTTAGCCTTAATTAATTTAATTTTAGTAAAGAGGTGTGGGGAAAAATTGTCACAATACGATACACCGTTATTTGACGGGTTAATTAAACATGCCAAAAAAAACCCAGTCCAGTTTCATATTCCCGGACATAAAAAAGGTGCCGGAATTGACCCGGACTTTAGAAGTTTTATTGGCGATAATGCACTCTCTATCGATTTAATTAATATTGGTCCCTTGGATGATTTACATCAGCCAAAAGGCATTATTAAAGAAGCACAAGATTTAGCAGCTGAAGCATTTGGCGCTGACCACACATTCTTCTCGGTACAAGGAACAAGCGGTGCAATTATGACTATGGTTATGGCTGTTTGTGGACCTGGTGATAAAATTATTGTACCAAGAAATGTTCATAAATCCGTTATGTCAGCGATTGTTTTTTCCGGAGCTGTACCAATCTTTATCCATCCAGAAATTGATGAAAAATTAGGCATTTCTCATGGTATTACCACTGAAGCCGTTGAACATGCACTTTTGCAACATCCCGATTCAAAAGGAGTCCTCGTTATTAATCCAACTTATTTTGGGGTTGCAGGAGACTTAAAGAAAATCGTGGAGATTGCCCATTCTTATAATGTTCCAGTACTTGTTGATGAAGCACATGGCGTTCATATTCATTTTCATGATGAACTTCCACTTTCCGCCATGCAAGCCGGAGCTGACATGGCTGCAACCAGTGTCCATAAACTCGGTGGATCCATGACACAAAGCTCGATTCTTAACCTTAAAGAGGGCCTTGTTTCATATAAAAGAGTCCAAACAATATTAAGTATGTTAACCACTACATCCACATCTTACTTATTACTGGCCTCGTTAGATGTTGCAAGAAGAAGATTAGCTACCGAGGGTCATGATCTGATCAAAAAAACAATCTCTTTAGCTCAGTCAATCAGAAACAGAGTCAATTCTATAGAACATATATACTGTGTTGGAAAGGAAATATTGGGGACAAAGGCGGCAGTAGATTACGATCCAACCAAACTAATCATTTCCGTTAAAGACTTGGGTCTTACTGGGTATGCAGTAGAAAAATGGTTGCGAGAAAAGTATAACATTGAAGTGGAAATGTCTGATTTGTACAATATCCTTTGTATTATTACACCTGGAGATACGGAGTTTGAAGGGGACATTCTTGTTCAAGCTCTACAACAATTATCGACTGAGTACCACCATTTAGCTGAAAAAGTTCATACTAAAGTCCTACTTCCTGACATCCCTCTTTTATATTTAACACCACGGGATGCCTTTTATGCTGATACAGAGTCTGTTGCAATCGAACACTCTGTCGGTCGTATCATTGCCGAATTTGTAATGGTTTATCCGCCCGGAATCCCTATTTTCATTCCTGGTGAGATCATAACAGAAGAAAATTTACTTTATATTCAGGAAAATGTTGAAGCAGGCTTACCTGTTCAAGGTGCAGAAGATGTTGAATTAAAATCACTTCGAGTAATTAAAGAACATCGAGCAATCAAATAAAATTTTTATAAAACAAAATACGCAAATTAAAAAAGCATGCCTGTGCATGCTTTTTTAGTTTAAATCTATTAATGTTCTTGCGTTTGTTCCTTTTCATGGTCATGGCAACATTGGCATTTAGAATAGAGAACCGTTACTTTTTCATCTTCAAAATGATCAATAGTCAAATCACAAGATTGGCAAACAATCGTTCCCATCTTAGGATCTCCCTTCCCTTTGGAAAATTACGAATTTGAAAGCGCTTCAGCTTCCTTGATTACATAATAATATAACACTTTTTAAATTTCAAGCCCAAATTGTATAACACATTAATTTTCCAGCTAATCATTTTCTTCACTTATTCACAATGCACATCAACACTGTATAAATAGTATGTCACAATTAAATAATAAAAAAGGGCTGACCCCGCTTCACAATATCTTATATCCAATTATTATTAAAAATTGAATAATAAAATATTGATGTTTGCGATGTCAGACACCTTTTTCTTTAAGCTAGAAGTTCTTATTCATATTGTGGTTCATATGGGACACCAGGTATTGCACTTTGGAAAAATTCAATTAAATCTTCTGCCTGTTTTTCATCAGTTATTTTAAAAGCAGATTTTAAATACTCAGTATCTTCAAGGTCTTTAGGGTCGAGGAGTGCAGAGCGGCCTGTTTGCATGCAAACAACGAGGGGCTTTCCGAAAAACATATTGGTGTAGACGATACCAAAATCATAGCGGGTTTGTTCAGTGGTAAATCCAATAAATCTAACTTTCACCTTTTCTTGTTCATCATAGAGTTTTCCGAAGATTTCCATAAACGACCTCCTTTTATTTGAATATTTAGAATTTTATTATAACCCACTTTCCAGACTTTTACAATGCTTAGATGTTAGAAAGATTCACAAGTTACATAAATAGTGCTATTTACTTAAATTACCACACAAGCTACTTTTCGTAATTAAATGGAAACACATGGTATAATGGAAACGAAAAATTCATCATTTTATATTGGGGAAATCGGGGGATAAAAAATGACACAAAATGCTTATATTAAGCTTGTACCAGCTTCAGTAAAACAAACTATTACAACTGATGAAATTAAAGACTATTTTAAATACTATAAGGATATTACAGCGAAAACCGGAGATCTAATTGATTGGAAATTTGATGGATCAGCGTTTCCATATGAAATAGTGGAAAAGGAAAATAGTCTGGGAAGATGGATTTATTTATTATCTTCCAAAGACCGGTATTACGCTATTCTAATAGGCATCGATCAAGAGACCATTCGAAATGAAGCAGGGACTGAATCAGAACAAACTTACATTCAAATCACACTACCGGAACAATCAACAGTTGGAGACAAGGGGAAAGCAAATGAATTTTGCAAGTTTCTAGCTAAAAAACTGCAAGGAGAGCTACACTTATTTAACGGAAGAGTCATGTACTTCTATCCAAGGAAATAAGACAAAGGACGACCAATCCAAGGTTGGTCGTTCTTTTAGTTTGCAAAATGGGTAATTAGTGGCAAAGAAACGTGAACAAGACTATATAAGGACAAGCTAACCAGCGTAACAACCGCGGTTTTCCTCACTGATTTGATGACAATATTTCCAATTACAAAAGCAAGATATAAAAAGACAAAAAACATTAAGCGATTATACAGAGGTTGGTCATGTTTAGATAGCCATTCAATAACCGAATAACCACTCCATATGATTAATTGTATCATCACAACCACATAACTTTTTATCCACATCTCCATTACCTACCCATATTTTCACTTTTGTTTTATTGTCATTATATGTTGGGAATATATAAGATATTTTTCATTTGTGTAACATTTAAATGACAAGCAATTTTTTTTATTTTGCCTATGATAAAATATGACTACTTAGTGAGAAATAAGATAGGATTATTTTACCATTTAGGGTTAAAACACAATAAGAAAAGTGAGGCGCCGTAATGAAAGGTCTGCCATTGTTGTTACTTGCTTCATTGTTAGTGATGACTGGTTCATGTAGTAAATCTAATGCAAACGAGCTAAAAATAAAGCAAGATGTAAAACAAATCGTATTCTTCTCCAATGAAGACGATTATGCAGGTGAAGCCCCCTATTACGACGCCTTGATTGAATTAAAGAAAAGCTTTCCAACTGAAGTAAAAAAAATGATTGTGTTTTCACCCACAAAGGCAAAACAATATTTAAAGACCTATCATATTGACTCATGCCCAGCCTTAATCGTTATTTATAACAGTAAAGTTATTGTGAAAATAAACGGAGATACAACAAAAGAAGATATTATCCAACCGATTGCTAAAGTCCTTTCTAACGACCTCAATCAAAAGAAATAAAGATTTTCCCAATAAGAAAAAAGTCCTTCTCCAATTAATATGGAAAAGGACTTTTTTCTTATTTTACAATGTGGATAGGCTGTCCAAGCGCAACTTCAGCCGCTTCCATTGTTATTTCTCCAAGAGTTGGATGAGCATGAATGGTCATCGCTAAATCTTCCGCAGTCATTCCTGCTTCAATAGCCAATCCCAATTCAGCAATCATATCTGAAGCACTTGACCCTGCAATCTGTGCCCCAATAACAAGCCCATCAGCCTTACGAGTCACGAGTTTTAAGAAACCATCAGTCGCATCTAACGCTAAAGCTCGTCCGTTAGCTGCAAACGGGAATTTTGAAGCAACCACCTCAAGTCCCTCTTCTTTGGCTTGTTTTTCCGTATATCCGACAGAGGCTAACTCTGGATCTGAAAAGACAACAGCTGGAATGCCCAGATAATCAATTGCCGTCTGATGTCCTGCAATCGCTTCTGCCGCAATTTTCGCTTCATAAGAAGCCTTGTGAGCAAGCGGAGGCCCCGGAACAATATCACCAATTGCGTAAATATTACCGACATTAGTACGACATTGGTTATCTATTTTGATAACACCGCGGTCCGTCATTTCAATCCCAACCTGCTCGATACCAAGTTCATCTGTATTTGGGCGACGACCGACCATAACAAAAACATAGTCTGCTTCAACCGCTTTTTCTTGACCTTTAACTTCATATTTAACTGTGACAGAGTTTTCCGTTTCCTCAACACCTTTTGCCAGTGCATTTGTAATGATATCAGCACCTTTTTTCTTTAGGTTCTTTTTCACAATAGAAGACATCTGCGTCTCAAAACCATTAAGAATTTCGTCAGTTCCTTCAAGAATTGTTACTTGAGTTCCAAAGTTTGCATATGCTCCCCCAAGCTCGGTTCCAATATAACCGCCACCGATTACGACAATCTTTTTGGGGATTTCCGGTAATGCTAAGGCACCAGTCGAGTCAAGTACTCGTTTTGAATATTTAAAGGCTGGGAGCTCAATTGGTCGAGACCCCGTTGCAATAATAGCGTGATTAAAAGTATAAGTTTGGGCAGAGTTTTCATCCATTACACGAAGGGTGTTAGCGTCAACAAAGTAAGCTTCACCACGAACAATGGTTACTTTGTTTCCTTTTAGCAATCCTTCAACACCGCCTGTAAGCTTTTTCACTACTCCCGCTTTCCATTCCTGAACTTTTGAAAAGTCTACTTTAACATTTTCAGCCGTAATACCAATGGATTCAGAATGGATAGCAGTTTCATATTTATGTCCTGCAGCGATTAATGCTTTGGATGGGATACAACCGACGTTTAAACAAACACCACCAACAGTGCCTTTTTCGACTATAGTTACTTTTTGGCCAAGTTGAGCAGCTCGAATAGCCGCAACATATCCCCCGGGACCTGCACCAATGACTATTGTATCAGTCTCTATTGGAAAATCTCCTACTACCATGTTTTACGCCTCCATTAACAATAGTTCCGGATCATTTAGTAATTTTTTTATGTGATTAAGTGCATTTTGAGCAGTTGCACCGTCAATCATTCTGTGGTCAAAACTTAGTGACAATGAAAGTACAGGTGCAACAACAATTTCTCCGCCTCTTACAATCGGTTTTTCAGCAATTCTCCCAATTCCCAGGATCGCAACTTCCGGATGATTAATAACTGGGGTAAACCACTGACCTCCAGCGGAACCAATGTTTGAAATAGTACAAGATGCACCCTTCATTTCATCTGGCGCAAGTTTTCCATCTCTTGCTTTTGTTGCTAGCTCATTAATTTCATTGGAAATATTGAAAATTGACTTTCGATCTGCATCTTTAACAACTGGTACAAGTAAACCTTTCTCGGTATCAGCAGCAATTCCAATATTATAGTAGTGTTTGTGAACAATTTCGCCTGCTGCATCATCAAGAGATGTATTCAAAGCAGGGAATTCGCGAAGTGCACTAGTAAGTGCCTTCACAACGTATGGTAAGAAGGTTAACTTAATGCCTTTTTGGGCAGCAACCTCTTTGAATTTTTTACGATTTGCTACAAGATTGGTCACATCGATTTCATCCATTAATGTTACATGTGGAGCTGTATGCTTGGAGTTAACCATTGCTTTTGCAATTGCCTTCCTAATACCACTCATTTTTTCACGTGTTTCAGGGTATTGCCCTTGCGGAACAACAGAAATAGTTGCCGCTTTTTCAGGTTGGACAACTTGATTTTCCACTTGTTGTTCCCGATCAACAGATACGACATCAGCACTACCAGATGAGAATGCGTCTATATTTTCTTTTAAAATACGACCATTCTTACCCGTTCCACTAACTAAGCGAATATCTATACCATTATCACGAGCATATTTCCGAACAGAAGGCATAGCAATAATGCGACGGTTTGGATCTACTTCCACTTTCGGCGTTACAACTGCTACTGAAGAGGGTTGTGCTGGTGTTTCAACAACTGCTGGAGTCGGTGCAGTTATTGGAGCAACTGGGACTTCCACCTTTACCTCTTCTTTTGTTTCTTCTTCGTGGTCACCCTTAAATTGAATATCCTCATACCCTGGCGCATCAAAGGTTACCAATACTTGTCCAACCGTAGCTACCGTTCCTTCTCCTATTAGAACTTCCTCAACTGTACCCGTAACTGGAGAAGGAATTTCTACAACAGCTTTGTCATTTTGGACCTCACATAACACATCGTCCTCTTGGACTTTATCTCCAGGTTTCACAAACCATTTAACAATTTCACCTTCGTGAATACCTTCACCGATGTCAGGCAATCTAAATTGAAATGCCACTGGATTCACCCTCCTAATAACGTTCTCAATAATTATTCGTACAAATCTCCTACAAAAAACCAGGGAAATACTGGTGATTTAAATTTTTATAACCAGCATTCATCCCCTGTTAAATTAGAATGACAACACTTTTTTAGCTGTTTCGATAACATCTTTATAATTCGGAAGCCAAACTGATTCTGCTTGCGGGAATGGGAATATTGTATCTGAAGCTGCCACGCGTAACACAGGTGCTTCTAGGCTTAAAATGGCACGTTCATTAATTTCAGCCACAACGTTTGCAGCAATACCCGCTTGTTTTTGTGCTTCTTGAACAACAATAGCACGACCTGTTTTTTCAACAGATGCGATAATGGTCTCGATATCAATCGGACTCACTGTACGCAAATCAATCACTTCGACAGAATGGCCTTCTTTTGCTAGCTCTTCAGCTGCTTTTAATGACTCATGAACCATCGCACCATAAGTAACAACCGTAAGATCTGTTCCTTCACGTTTCACATCAGCTTTCCCAAGTGGGATTGTATAAGCCTCTTCTGGAACTTCTTGACGGAAGGATCGGTATAACTTCATATGCTCAAGAAAAATTACCGGATCATTGTCACGGATTGACGCAATGAGAAGCCCTTTAGCATCATAAGGAGTAGATGGAATAACCACCTTTAATCCTGGCTGTTGAGCCAAAAGACCTTCTAAACTATCTGCATGCATATCTGGAGTGTGAACCCCTCCACCAAACGGCGAGCGAATGGTAACAGGTGCAGTATATCTACCACCAGAACGATAGCGCATCCGAGCTAGCTGACCGGAAATGGAATCCATAACTTCAAATACAAATCCAAAAAATTGAATTTCAGGGACTGGACGGAACCCTTGCAAACTAAGACCAACAGCTAATCCACCAATAGCAGATTCAGCTAACGGAGTATCAAACACTCGTTCTTCCCCGAATTCCTTTTGCAGGTTCTCAGTTGCCCGGAAAACACCACCATTAACCCCTACATCTTCCCCAAACACTAATACATTAGGATCATCGCGAAGCTCAGACCGAAGAGCATCGGTTATCGCTTGAATCATTGTCAATTGAGCCATCGTTTACTTCGACTCCTTTGCTTTATATATTTCATATTGTTCTTTTAAGTTAGAAGGCATTTCTTCATACATAATAGACATTAAATCAGTCACTTTTTGTTTTGGTGCAGCATCTGCCTTTTTTATGGCCTCTTTGATATCTTCTTTTGCTTTTTCAATTACTTGGGTCTCTTTCTCTTCGTTCCAAATCCCCTTATTTTCAAGGAATTTCCGAAACCGGACTAGTGGATCTTTCTTTTCCCATTCATTATCTAGGTCAGCTGTACGATAACGAGTAGGATCATCTCCGGCCATCGTATGTGGTCCATATCGATAAGTTAGTGTTTCAATCAGTGTAGGGCCTTCACCATTAATAGCTCGAATGCGTGCATCATGGGTTGCAACATATACAGCTAAGGGGTCCATACCATCTACCTGGATTCCAGGGATACCTGCTGCAACAGCTTTTTGAGCAAGAGTCTTCGTAGCTGATTGTTTGTTAACCGGAGTCGAAATAGCAAAACGATTATTTTGAACAATAAAGATAGCTGGAGCTTTAAATGCACCTGCAAAGTTCATTCCTTCATAGAAATCACCCAGAGAAGT